>CAZJZF010000104.1:0-7499 GCA_964550385.1 uncultured Lentimicrobiaceae bacterium
CGGAGGGCTGATTGATTTTCCTGACAGCTCCGGGAACACCCTTGTGCAGGGACCTGTTGCTGGCTGGGGAATTGATTTGCTAACCCCCGGGTCGGGTGAAAATGAGAGATTTAACCTTTCAGAGGCTCTCACACGCGGACACCTTCCTGCCCTTCCGGGCGAAGCACTGATCTCGGAAGCCTTTGCCGACCGCTTCGGCATAAAGACCGGCGACAGGTTCACCCTGTTCACCTCTACAATGGAAGGGGGAATGGCACTGAAAAATTTCGTGGTTTCAGGGATGGTTCGATTTGGCATGAACCCCCTGGATCGGGGGAGCATCATTACCGATCTCAGCGACGCCAGAGAGGCCCTCAGAATGGAAGATGCTTCCACGGAAATTCTTGGATACCAGTATAATGACTATAACCATGATGCTGCAACAAAAGTGATGACGGCCTTTAACCTCACTTCAGACAGCACTGATATGTATGCCCCACAAATGATCAGGCTGAAGGATCAGGGAGGCATGGCCGATTATCTCGACATCAGCGACCGGGTAGGCGGACTGCTGGTGTTTGTATTTGTGTTGGCGATGGCAGTGGTACTATGGAATACTGGCCTTCTTGGCGGGCTGAGGCGATATACAGAATTCGGGCTCAGGCTTGCTATGGGCGAAGAGAAAAAGCATATCTATCGTACATTATTACTCGAAGCCCTGCTCATAGGCATCATTGGATCTGTTACCGGAACCCTGCTGGGTCTTGGTATATCCTATTATCTTCAGGAGGTAGGGCTGCATTTCGGAGATGCCATGAAGAACGCTTCGATGATGATTCCAACAGTAATCAGGGCGAAGATTGTCACCTCTGCCTTTTACATTGGATTTATTCCAGGTGTACTTGCCATGCTTCTGGGCAATGCTTTATCAGGAAGGGGAATTTACAAACGGCAGACTGCCAGCTTATTCAAAGAACTTGAAGCCTAAAATCAACAAGAAAATGAAAAAACTGATTTTTCTAACAGCCATAGCGTTATTGGGAGCTGCTCCGGCAGCAGATGATGCGAAAATCATTCTGGAGAAAGTTGATAAAAATATGTCGTCGAAGAACCGGATTGTGGAGTCGTCGATGACGATCCACGGCAAACGGTCGAGCAGGACTGTCACCTCCAGAACCTGGTCGGAGGGGTCAAAAAAGTCGTTTACAGAATACCTGTCGCCGGCGGAAGAAAAAGGGACCAAAATGCTGAAACTGGAGAATCAGTTGTGGATGTACTCCCCTTCCACCGACCGCATCATCCAAATTTCGGGACACATGCTGCGCCAGTCGGTGATGGGTTCAGACCTGTCGTACGAAGATATGATGGACGACAGGAAGCTTACGGATGTGTACAATGCTTCGGTACTCACAACAGAGAAATATCTGGAAAGAAACACCACTGTAATGAAGCTTACCGCCAAAACCACCGACCTGGCCTATGCAAGTCAGAAACTATGGATTGATCAGGAACGGTTTGTTCCTCTGAAACAGGAGCTGTATGGAAAAAGCGGACAGTTGCTGAAACGGATAGAGCTAACTGAGGTTAAGCAGGTACAGGGGCGCTGGTTCCCGCACAAGATGGTGTACAAAGATGTGCTGAAACAGGGCAAAGGGACTGAATTTGCGATCACTTCCATCAAATTCGACCAGGAGATTCCGGCGCATATTTTCACAAAAGCTTCGCTGAAATAAAACTTTAACAGAGATGTGTTTCAGATCTGCCTCACAGAAAGCCTCACGTACCACTCATCTTTCAAAGTCCAGTCGTCGCCCAGTGAAAAGCCCTTGGTAATACTCACTTCAATCATAATATCGTTGTAAACTTCCGGCATGCTTCCACTGAGGTCAAAGGGGATATAGGCCTGGGTAGTCAGAACCTCGCTTGGGCTTTCATCCAGCTTTACAAAACTGCAGCATGAAATGGAGGCTTGATCTACGTTTTTTACCAATTCGTCAAATTGGTTTCTGGCTGCGATACTGTCTTCAAAATCACCATAAAAGGCACTGAAAGAGAGCCTTTGCGAGAAAATATCTGCCGAAAGCTGTGACTTCTCCGAACCTTCCAGGATTATTTTCGAATAGTATTGCCTACCAAGCAGAAAGTCATCTTTTTCTCTTGGTATCGAATCCCCTCTGATTGTATTAAACCCATTGGCATAGTCGGCCACGATATTGTCGAGCTGGCTGGCGAAGCCTTCTGCATCAAGATTGATGGTTGATTCTTCCTCTTCATCGAAGTTCATTTCGATCTTATCGCCCAAAGAAACTGCATTCCGACCGATCAATACCATGAAATCGGTTTTATCGCGCATATTTTCAGGCATATGCTCATTCTGATCCATGGCTATCCACAACAATACCGCAGTCTCAATGTCAGCCACATACCAGGCATTGTATTCCTTCATTTTTTCACGGCCCCCTTCATCCCTCTTGGCAAAAGTTTCTATTGCCGACGGCCATTTCTCTTCCTCTGCAAAAGGACAAATAAGGGCAGTAGCTTTCGCACCGATTTCCATTTCCAGCAGAGCATAATCATTGTCATTTTCACAAAGGTTTGGAGTAGACATAATGGCCCCGGGGTCAATGATTTTTGTGTATTTTGGAAGGGTCTCGTCCTGTCCGAAGGCGATTGAGGTTGCAGCTAAAAGCATCATAAACAGTGTCAAGGTTCTCATGGTGATGGTTTTTAAGGATGATGGATTTCAAAGCATGAACACCTGGTTTGTTGAATGGTTCAATGACGGGCTACTTCAAGGTATAAAACATGTAGAAGTAAGATTGTATTACCCGGTAGCAATTGGCATTGGATTGATTTTGCGCGACTAATGTAAAAAAATAAGCGTGTCGGGGGGAAATCGACTCTATTTGCAAAGAGATTAATATTTCTGTTGTAAAGAAAACACAGCTCTGGTGATGAAAATTGTAGTTGAAATACCCGATAATCAAGTGAGTTTTGCCATGAAGGTATTGAAAAGTCTTACCTTTATCAAAAAGGCAAAGCCCATATCGGTTGCAGCAGCTGATCTTTGGGACGAACTAAAAGACGCAGCCGACCAGGTCAGGCTTCACAAACATGGAAAACTTGAGTTAAAATCTGCCCGGGAACTTCTCGATGAGCTTTAGAATAATTGCCACTAATATAGATAAGACAAGGGGCTTCCGGGATGAATTTCTTACGTGGCATTTCACGCGAAGGCGCCATGACGTAAAGAGGGCTGGAGTGGGGTTGTATGGTATGTTCTCCGGGGAATGGTTTTCACAGAGCGGCTGGATCCGACGCCCGAAAATTACAACACCAGCACTTTGAACACCCTGGTTGACTCCGGGGTGCTCAGAATAGCCCGGTACAAGCCAGGTGCCAGGGCGGAAGTTTCAATTTTCAGGGTGCTGCCGGAAGCTTCAACGGGAACCTTGAAAACTTTACCCGTCATATCCTCCAACCCAAAATATTCAGGACGGATATCATTCCCTTCCAAAATAAAATACCCTGATGCAGGATTGGGATACAATCTGATATCCAGATCCTCCGAAGATTCGCCAATACCCGAATCATCCACCGTACTGAACTGGTACTCAAAACCGCCACCAAAATCGGCCTCAAAAGTCCTGATCAACTGGCCGTTTGTTTTCTTCAGCCGCACAAAACCACTCCCCTGGGCCGTATTGGCCCACCATTGCATTCCGTCGTTGCCGCTGTCGGTTACCTTTAGTTTGTAACATCCATCCAGGGTAAGGGTGTCGCGATAGTAAGTGTTTGACGCGGTAAAAGTGCTGGTTCCGGGTACCACATTTCCGGCTTCATCATAAATTTTGTAGCTGTTTTCGCTGTAGTAGTTGTTGGTACGGACCTCCACAATAAATTTCCTCGGAATTCTCTCCGAAACTTCAAAAGGAGAAGCAAATGTGTTGTTCAGGAGATAGTTGTCGGTAGCAAGGTTTACTTTGAGAATCTGAGCCCTGAATACATTGTCGGTGGGTTTCAGATCGTGATCCCACAAGGCACCGGTAGGCAGGGTGATGATTTTCTGCTGAAAAGGAAGAATCGTGTCGGTAACAATATAATTTTGCTTGATAGCGGCATTATTCAACCAATAGGATATCTCGAGGGAATGAATGGTTGTGCTGCCGGTATTGTTAACAACCAGTTCGGGAGAGGCACAGATGGGGTTGCGGCGCGAATACTCTACCTTAGTCGAAGGGGCATTGATTTCGGTAATGGCAGCATCGAGCGTATGGTTGGGAGCTCCGTAGGTAACCAGCTGAATGGCTGCCAGATAGTTGTAGGCCCCCGACATGGTTGGGGGAGAACAGTGGTAATCGATGGTAGCTGTATCACCACCATTTACCAGCGAGCTGATATCGAACTCTTTGAGCAACGAATATTCGCCGGGGCACCACCCCTGACGGTCGTATACCCAGGTGCCTCCCTGCGGAAAAACAGGATTAAAGGAGCACTCTTTATGAAGCGACCAGTTGTGGGTATTAAGCGTGTCATTTACCCGAAGGTAATGATACACCACGCCTCCGTTCTGCTGGAACTCCCCCTCGTTGCCGTGACCTGTGATTACTGCGCGTACCTTAAAGAATTCACCGGCAGTGAGTAAGGGTATATTTTGGGGAGCAAATCGGGTATTGTTGTTGATGGCGGCAATGGAAGCCTGACCTGCGCGAGCGTATCCCTGATACAACTGATTAAATTCAAGCACATTGCGTGGTGGCGTACCAACAATGAACCAAAAATCAATGTCCAGATCTTCCTGGTACACCCCACCGGTCATCATCATCCGTTTGTTACCTTTCAGCAGCGGAGAAAAATCGGTAACATCAAAATACCAGGTTTTGCCATCCATTCCCAAATCAAGCCCTTTGCCGTATGGGGTTACGAACGACATAATCTCGTTGTACCAGGGAAAGCGGCGGAAATAGGGAAGACTGGCTATTACAATGGAGTCGTCAGGCAGCACATTTACCGTGTACAGAAGCGTATCGGCATCGCCATCATTATACTTCACCGGACTGGCTGCATAGAGCTGTGAGGTGGATACCAGCGTAACCACGTCGTGCTGTGCAGAGCCGGGAAGTGCCGGAGTGATGGTGTATTTTTTTACCGTGTTGGGGTTCCTTTGAACGGAATCAAAAGCCCACACATGCAGGGTATCAATAACATAGGTGCCTCGTAACAACTTAACATTGGGTCTGATAGTACTTTCTGTAAAGAGTGTTCCCAATTTCTCGCCCCGGTCGAATCCCCACTGCATATTCACACCACCCGATGTAAGATTGTGCTTGAGATCGGTGAGGGTATCTCCGCTGCCTTCGCCCACTTTGTAGTAGGCCACCAGATTTCCCCAGGAGGGGTGACCGGTATCCGGTAAACGGCGCATCCATCCTTTGATTTCAGAGGCACTTAACGCTTTGTCCCAGATGGCCAGGTTGGCATCCTGCGAATTATTGTTTCCCAGCAGCAGGTTCAGGATCGACATGGTTTTGGTTAATCCTGTGCCTGTTTGCCACAGTGAACCATTGAGGTAGATGTTCATTACGCCGGTGGTGGTATTTTTGGTAAAAGCCCAATGGTTCCACTGCCCTTCGTACTCGCTCGGGGTAGCTGCCTTATAAATCCGGTCGAATGACCCTGAAAAGCCACAGTCGAAATATACCGATCCGTTGGCCCAGGGCAGATGCATGTTCAGGTGCCTTTGCCCCGGAGTATTGGCATATCCATACAGGATGGTGGTATTGGCAGGAAGCAGGTCGGGATTGCCATAAGACCAGAACGAAACGGTGACCTGATTTGAAATGGTTCCCATCATGGCCGTATTCAGGGTCACCAGTGCAGAAGAGCCGAGGTAGAGGGAATAGTTGTTGCTGGCGGAAAGAACCGAGGTGTAAGGGGTTGAAGTCCCTGCCAGCACCACCGGATTTCCTGTTACAGAATTGGTAAAAGTGATCTGCAGCATAACGTTACTTACACCATCCCACATGAAAGGAGTGTGGAATTGAAGCCGGTTGCTACCTGTAACAAAGGTAACATGCTGATTGTAAACCTCTGTTAACCCGGTGAGCTCTAAGGAATCGGGCGAAAGGGCATTGAGGGATGTATGCCTGATGCCCATTTTAAAGAACTGAGCGCTGCCACCATTCACCACATCCAGCATCAACCCCTGGATGGCACCGGCAGAAAAACCGGCAGCCATTAATTCCGATGCCCTGATCAGGATTTGATACTTACCTGAATGGAGGTCGGTATTCAGGCTTACGGAGGCAGTTCCTGAACCGATCTGGTATGGGTTCTCGGTAGTCACCGACTGCAGGGTAACCGGAATCTGCCTGAATCTGTAATAATCATAGATGGGCGTGTTTTTGTACCGAAAAACATTGCCCGTGTTGCCTGTGATGATATACTCAGGGTGGGTGGAAGGCACCTCTTCGATGCGGGAAGAGTCGACGATGAAGGTGTTGCAGGAGTAGTCCCACTCGCCGCATCCCTGATCCGGGGCAGTTTGGGTAGAGACGAGTCCGTTTTTACACCGCATGTTGTACTTCATGATGATCTTTTCGAACGTAAGGCTGCCCGACGGAAAAGCGATGAGGGAATCGCGGGAGGTACTGCCGTATTTAAAGGCTTTCACCACGATGGTGTCGCCGGGTTGCTGGGCCTGCAAGCCCGAAAGCAGAAAGCCTGCTACCAGCATCAGTATAAGTTTTCGCATAATTCCATGTATTTGCGTGGCAAAGATACTAAAAGCATTTAGATTGTTGATGGGTTTATTTGTTTAGTCGTTTAGATGTGTAGGGTCAATGCATGCGCTGGCCTATGCTTTAAAAAAAATAGTGAAATAAATTAGTGATGATCCGTTTAATCCATAAAATCCGTGTGCCATTCATTATAGTTAAGAAAGAGGAAATTATTCTATTATTGCAAAGGCATCCGAAAAACGTGATGTCACGGAACATGTATGCTGTTCAATTCGATTGACTTTGCGGTATTTCTGCCGATCGTATTTATACTGTACTGGTTTGTTACACAGCGCAGACTGGGCCTGCAAAACCTGCTGATTGTAGTCGCCAGCTACCTGTTTTACGGCTGGTGGGACTGGCGGTTTCTTTCGCTGATCCTTTTCAGCACGCTGGTGGACTATACGGTAGGACTTGCTTTGAAAGCCGTTGAAAATCAACCTAAAAGAAAACTTTTACTGCTTGCCAGCATTGTTGTAAACCTGGGATTGCTAGGCTTCTTCAAATACTATAATTTCTTTGCCGACAACTTTGCCGCGGCATTCACGTTTCTGGGGTATGCCGTGAAACCGGGATCGCTGCAGATCATCCTTCCGGTAGGAATCAGCTTCTACACCTTCCAGACGATGAGCTACACCATCGATGTGTACCGGCGAAAGCTGGAGCCAACACGCAATTTTATAGCCTTCACGGCCTATGTGAGCTTTTTCCCGCAGCTGGTAGCAGGACCCATCGAGCGAG
>CAZJZF010000105.1:0-1372 GCA_964550385.1 uncultured Lentimicrobiaceae bacterium
AAGGGTGGATGTGGGATTTTCAAAAGTTGTGTATGCCTACGGAAAGAGGCCATCAAAACGTTTTCCCCTTAAATATATGGATAAAATATGGATATCCCTCGAGGTATTCAATTTGCTGCAGTTCAGCAACAATATGGGATACACCTGGATAACAGACGTTAACAACAATCAGTACGCAGTACCATCACGCCTTACCCCGCGGCAGCTTAATTTCAAGCTGATTTTCGATTTCTAAGCAAAAAGAGCATCCTTTATCAGGATGCCCTTTCCTTTTTATCAAACTGATAATTCTTATTTGCTCGAAAGCACCGTAACCGATCCGTGGCTAATGGTTACCTGGCCGGTGGAGCTACTTCCCATATCCACTTGCTGTGCTATATCTTTCCTGTTGCAGATTGGTTTGATTTCTAAAGGCGAATTACCGGAAGAGAGAGAGAGAGAGAGAGAAAAAAAAAAGAAAAAAAAATCCCGGCAACCTCAATTACAGTGATTTGGCTGCCGGGAATCCTGTATTAAACAATTGCCTTAAAGGGCTGTAAACCTTTTCTCGGCCTCGCGCCAGTTTACCACATTCCAGAAGGCCTCGATATATTCAGGTCTGCGATTTTGATATTTGAGATAGTAGGCATGTTCCCATACATCCAGTCCAATGACGGGCAAGCCTTTCTCAGGGCTCAGATCCATCAGTGGATTATCCTGATTGGCTGTTGAGGATACGAATAATTTTCCGTTTTCATCTCTGCTAAGCCATGCCCATCCGCTGCCAAACCGGGTGGCTGCTGCCTGGTTGAACAACTCTTTCATTCGTGCAAACGATCCGAAATCCTTCACAATAGCCTCTGCCAGCATGCCCTGAGGGCCTTCGCCCCCATTCAGCTTCAGAATGCTCCAGAACAGGTCATGGTTGTAATGTCCTCCGGCGTTGTTCCTGAGAAAAATGGGAAATTCTGATATCCTTGCAAAAAGCTGATGGAGCGTTAGTTTATCAGCACCATTCTCAACAGCTGATTTCTGCATGTTTGTAAAATAAGCCAGATGGTGCTTCGAATGATGAAGCTCCATCGTTCTGGCATCAATAAAAGGTTCCAGGGAGTTGTATTCGTACCCCAGGGATTTGAATTCGAGTTGACCCATGTTGTTTTCCATATCTGTAATCATTTGAATTTTGTTTAGATTGATTACAAATAAGAACAATGAAAATGGTGGATTGTTCAACCCAGATTCATCGCCGGAAATAATCCCCGATGGTTTTCATCCCGGGGATAGCCAACCCGCCTGCATTGTCAGTTTTTCACACAACGCACACTGAATGCCAGGTCCTTACCTGATGGGTACCTTCCGATTTGGCCATTGATATACTGCAATACCCTTC
>CAZJZF010000105.1:1382-7480 GCA_964550385.1 uncultured Lentimicrobiaceae bacterium
TGGGGGTAGAGGTCCAGAAATAGGCAGTGAGCCCCTGTGAGGTATAGCCAAGACCCGGATTGAACGAGCCAGCCGGCAGTGCTGCAAAACCGCTGCTATTGGTGGCTTCGGCATTGGGGGCTGACCAATGGGCAGTTCCCTCCTCTTTCAGCATTCCCCCCTCCAGGTTACCCCTCCATGCCATCAGGTCAAGATCGGCATCGCTGATGCCCAGGAACTTCTCCAGTACTTTCCAGTCGGCATCTGTTGGAATATGCCATCCTTTCGGGCAAACTCCCTGAATACGACTTTTCTTGTCTGTTTCTTCGTTTCGGGTGGCAGCATCGAAGGTGTAAAGCCTGCCGTATGCAGCCGCATTCTCTTCTTTGTCCTGATACACCATAACCCCATCGACCAGGGTTCCATCGCTATAGTAAATGGTTTTTATGTTCTCGGCCATCCAAACCTGTTCTCCGATCACAATGGTTTTATACACATTACCTTCAAAATCTTTCAGATTACCAAGCTGTCCGTCTTCGGCACACCCCCCCAAAGTAATGGCCGCAAGGAAAGCCACAAAAGAAATCAGTTGCACCAGAATATTTTTCATAAAAGAGCACTTTTAGTATTATTGTATCACCAATTTTCCGGTTGAAGGAATCTGGCTGCCAGAGCTAAGGGTATAAACATAGATTCCGGGTTTCAGTGTAATAGCTATGGTGTGTTTGCCTGGCCCGTCCAACATTTCACTGTGCACGAGGCTCCCTTTCAGGTCGGTTATCTCAAGCCTCACAACTGTTGTCACGTCTATATTTAGCAGATTACGGGCAGGATTTGGATAAACTGCACCTTGGAGCCGTGAATTCTCCGGAATGCTGCTTACAACCTGAGGTGAATAGTACAGTGTTCCACGGTAGATATCTTCCCAGGCAAGTGTCAGAGAATTGTAGTTATACTGATTATAATGGGTGACCATGTGGTTGAAAACCTCAGTGATTTCAAAATCATCATGACCAAATGGGAGAATCAGGTCGTTCAGTGCATAGGTGTCATTAAAGAAATACTCCAGTTTTGAGTTGAGGTCCCATGAGGTTGTGCTGAGATTGTAATAGGATGTCTTGTCCTCGGTGAGGTTCTTTAAGGCATTGAAAACCTTCTCGTGCTTTTCCAAAGGGAGCATCTGCTGGGAGCCCCAGTCGTAATGATGGTAAAACAGCAGCGTATTATTCCCCTGGGCATCGTAGGTATAAACTTCTTTGAACTCCGGAGTCCATACCATCAGAAACATATCATACATCGAAGAGAGTTTTTCGCTGACCTTTCCATTGGTATGCCAGGTGTACTCATCTTTGGAGCCAGGCTGAAAAACCGATGACTGGTCATCCCACCATGAAAAGAGGGCCATGGTAAGCTGGTTGTTTGCATTATAGGTACGCTCCTCCTTGCTGTTTATAAACCAGGCACTTGAATCGGTATCGTAGTAAGACCAAAGGATATTTGAAACCGTGTTGTTCGGGTTGTAGCTGTATTCCCCCTTTGCACTAGGCACCCAGTTGTTTATTGTTGGTTCCCACCATAAATTGGTTTCTATCAGTACTTTACCCGACAAATCGTACACCCACACATCCTTGCTGTTTCCCACCCATTGACCCAGGCTGAGATCCCAGATATAGTTTTCTTTATTTTCCAGAAGCCCGGCGACATTATAGGTATAGGCTTCCTTTTCATCAGGCACCCATGCACTTATAACATCGTCATAGCTGTAATCTGTTATCATGGTAATCCTTTGCTGTGCATCATAGGTATATACAGGCCTGGATGCAGGTTCCCAGGTGCCCATATTGAGCTCGTTGAACATGCTATCCAGCCGTTGCCTGGTGGCAAGGGCTTCTTTTTTTTGGGGCAGTAATGACGGCATGGCAGGCATTGCTGCCTGTTGACGGTTTGCCATCACAGGATTCTGTTGTCCGAAAGGCTTTTTTAAGGTACTCTGGCTCATGACCGGTAAGGTCGATGCCAGTAAGATAATGGCGATAAAAACGAGGGTCTTTTTCATAGAATAGTGATTATTGAATGTGCAAATTTCAGACGAACAGCCACTGCCCGAGGTTGCGGAGGCTAAGGTCATGACAAAAATAAGGGTTTTAAGTTGGAAAATTCATGAAAGAGACGCAAATCATTTTGATTGCCTTGGATTGAAAATACCAAAATACTTCTGCAAGTGGATTTTGGATCTATTCTACAACGACTTTCCTCACAATCATCTGCTCTTTCTTTTCCCCTCTGATGATCAACAGATATAATCCCGAAGGCAGATGCTGAAGATTGAAAGTGGCTGCGTTTCCGTTTATTTCGCCAAAAGCAGCTTTTATCCCTCTTGAATCAGTCATTATAACACTTTCCGGTTCAAATGGAGCAACCACATTCAGATAATCAGCAGTTGGGTTTGGATAAATATTAGCGGGAAGTTCATACAATAGGGTTACCAGCCCAACAGAATTGGTTCCTGTTACCAGAATATCATCAATCTTACAGATCCCATCAGGAAGCACATCCACCCCACCGGTTGATTCATTGGATGTCATAATCCAGCGAATATACAGGGAAGTAGTTCCGGGATTGTCAAACTGGAAAGGCAACACCAGGTCAGTGATCACCCCGGTAGTCCAGTTGTTGGCCACGGTTATATTGCCACCAGGAAGGTCAACCCATGCTCCGCCACTCTTCATGGCTTGCACTTTCCAGAATTTAGGCCCGGGTTTGTTTCCGCCCGACGAAAGCTTGGCAGAAACTTTAATACTTGAGTAGCCATCCGCCTTAAATTTCACAGACCAGAATTTGTTGTCGATGCCGTTGTCCCATCCGGTAGCGGTAGCTGCGAAATTGGTAGCACCATTGCTGTAGCTAAGGAGTCGGGCTGTGCCCAGAGAATCCTCCGCCCTTATGGCAAAACCCAGGTTTCCAGGTATTCCATAATTGGCTGTAAAACCGATTAAGGTAGTATCAGAAAAGTCAAAGCCAGTTAGGGTGTCATCCTGGGCGCGTAAGGCCAAAGCACTGCAAACCAGGAAGAAAAGAAGAAGAGAAGATTTGATTTTCATAATTTCAGGTATAGGTAATTGGGTTTAAATTTGCTATAAAATTTGGATATGCAAACTTAAACATATCGCAGATATTACAAAGACTTCTGAAAAAAAAAATCCGAAAAGATCTGTGATGCGGTAATGTACCCTGAAACACCTTGAAAGAGTCTTATGTATTTCGCAGGAAATCAACACCATTAAGGATAAATAAAACAGCAATGAACCGTATAATTTATTCTATTTTTGCAAAAAACAATATTCATGAACAGAAATTTGGGGCTGTACTTTTTTTTGGCATTCATGATCATTGCTTCAGTATTTTCCAGGGCTCGTGGTCAAAGTTCCATTGAAGGACACATGCAGTATTGGATTTTTGAAAAACCGGGGTATCATACCTTTGGTTTTGGTGCTTCCGGCAGATATGAACTTAGTGAAAACCATATGGTATATTCCGGTGGTTCTTTTGCATTACCCGTAAAAGGGAATATCCAATTGAACATGTATAGCTCAAACAGTTATTGGCCCATAAAGGTCAATGCCGATGCAGAAATCAACAACTGGTCGGTGTATGGCGGGCTAAGGAGAACCCGCCATATGAAAAACATTGACCGTTTTCACTTCCATTACAATTACGAGATTGGATACCAATGGGATAAACTATTATTTACATCTATCATCCCAGTGGACACATCGGTGCATTATGGGGGAAGTCTTCCAGTAACATTTAAAAGACGGGGTGTTTACCTGGGGTACGGTTTTGGTTTCGAGATCCAGGTTACGGATAACGGGGGAATCTTTCTGGAATCCAAAATCGACATTCCCCTCAGAAATGAGTTCACCATTGATTTTTTCGAAAACTCGGATTACACAACATGTTTTTTTCATTTTGTAATCCGTGCCGGGTACAGATACCGGTTGGAATACTAAACTGGCAACCCAAAGATCCTTCAGCAACCTCTCTTTCCACACTTAGAGAATCTGGTATACTTACTTCTTCCTGTTCTTCCTGCCTGTTTTTTCGGTTTCTTCCTTTGGGGGCTCAGGTTGTGCATAGTAGCCATCCCGTGAAAGAGGGTGATCGAGGTTGGCCACTCCCAGAGCTACAATGGCCGTTACCAAAGCTGCATGTTCCTGATATTCAGGAATGCTTTTGGTGTACAGATCCCTTTCAGTATGCCATATCTCCATGTAATCGAAATTATACCCTTTGATATCGGTGAGGGCAAAGCCCATGGTTGGAACGCCGGCAACGGCGAAAGGGCCGCTGTCGGAACCTGAGGCTTTTTCGGGCTTTGGAGACGGGGTTCTGCGGGTCAGCGTGAAAGGTATTTCCGGGTTGATCGTATTAACATATTTACAAACTTCAACCATATCATCCCACATCGAATCGCTGACCGACATCCCTGTTGGGGGCAGCGGTCCGCTGTCGCGGTTGAACAAATTGGAAATCTTCTGCAATTTGTCAGGATTCCGGTCCACCCAGCTTTGCGAACCCAGCAATCCGAACTCCTCACCGGCCCACAGGGTGATGAGGATGGTGCGTTTGGGTTTGGCTCCTGAAAGCATGATCAGACGGGCAGCTTCCATCACCGGTGACACCCCGGAACCATCATCCACTCCGCCGGTTGCAACATCATAAGCATCCAGGTGGGCACTCAGGATCACGTATTCGTCGGGGAACTCGGTGCCGGGAATGGTGCCAATGACATTGTAATAGGGCACCGGGCCGGGTCTGAAATGGTTCCGGATGTCAAATTCCAGCTCAAAGTCGCGCCGCTCCTTCGCCATCTGTTCAATGATTTTATATTGATTTTCATCCAGTTTGATGTCGGGTACCGACGGGAGGTTTTCCCAGGTCATCTGCATGATGTTGTTTCGGTCGTAAAGGGCAGTGATGGGCACCGGTGCCGACTGGATGATTCCCAGAATTCCAGCCTCAACCATCTCTTTGTAAAAAATTGCGGGTTCAACAGAGAAAGGGAGTAGCTCTTTCCGTAAATCTATCGTACGGGTGCGCCAGAATTCCCTGCGGATTTCGTTGTTTTTCTTTTCGATATCGAGGTTGACAAGTTTTACCGAGTCTCTCCTTCGATCACCCTTTTCCGAAAAGTCGATGGGCCACCCTTTGCTTTCACCCCCCACAAGTACCCAGGCGCCTTTAAGTCTCCCTTTCATCCTGTCGAACTCTGCCTGGGTTTTTGGCTCAATCAGCACGTGCCCCCTTTGCACCCCTTTGGTGCCCGAGGTGTAAGAGGGAGTAGCGAAATGAAGCACCATACCATTCTCTGAGAGCATCCTTCCAAACCAGGGACCCCGGTTAAAACCCACTGGAAGCGATCCCACCGAATCCATCGTAACTTCAACTCCCCAACTGCGCAACTCTCCGGCAGCCCAATCTGCTGCAATGTCGTAAGCATTCGATCCGATCAGTCTGCCTCCGATGCGGTTGCAAAGGATGTCGAGATGATGCATGGCGCGGTTATCGGTGGTGCCGGCGGTGATGATTCGTGCAATTACCGTTGAGTCGGCTTGGGCAATACCGGAAATCCAGGCAAGGCAAAAAGTGAATAACAGTATGATGTATCGCATTTTCATTCTTGTCAGTTTAAGTAGCGAAGGTAAAATGTTTTGGGCAATTCAGGCACAGGGAATTTTTACCTAAATAAAAACCAAAAAGGACATTGACTTGTCAACTGAAATTCATTATCTTAGCACTGAATTACCTAAACACTTTTTTGTATGAAAACGAAACTGCCCGGTATATTGACAGCATTCGTACTGTTGCTTTTTGTTTCCTGTGCCAAAGTTGAACTGCCAATTCTTACTACCAGTCCTGTTACTGCTATTTCGCCTACGGGTGCCACAGGAGGTGGAAATATCAGTTCCGACGGTGGCGGTGCCATCAAGGCACGCGGGGTGTGCTGGAGCACAGCTCCCAATCCCACCATTGCCAAAAACAAAACTGAAGACGATAAGGGGACGGGCACTTTTACCAGTACCATCAAGGGATTGGCTCCCAGCACAACCTATTATCTG
>CAZJZF010000106.1:0-2016 GCA_964550385.1 uncultured Lentimicrobiaceae bacterium
TTCATCAAACCGATACCACATTATCCAATCCAGACCCCGGATCCTGATACCGGAACAGCACAGTTTCTCGCAGACATGCGCGGAAACTTCGCAGAAATCCGCAGAACCCTTACTAGTATTTTTTTTCACTGAGAAAGAATGAGTTGAAAATGAGTTTCACTGAGTTTTATCTCAGAGAATCTCTTATTTATCTCATGATGCTCCTCAGTGAAAGAAAGGTTGAGTTGGTTGTGGATTTTGAGAAGGTTGAGAAGGTTGAGATTTTTTGTTTGAGCGGAAAACTCAACAGCGAAGCGCTCAACCACCTCGCAGCGCAGCTCTCAACTACTTTTTACTTTTACCACGATTGGCACATTGACAAATTGACGAATTGGCAAATTATTTTCCCTTTACCTTTGCCCCCTGATTCCATTTTGAAATTTGCTTTATAAACCGTTTATGTCATCAGATATTCAGATAGAAAAGCTCAACAACCCCTTTGAACAGATCGGAGAGGGATACCACTGTTTCGGATGCTGCAGCAAAAACCCCAAAGGGCTGAAGCTTGAATTTTTTCGTCATGGCCAGGGTCTGATTACCCGCTGGCATCCCGATCCCGACCTGCAGGGATACCACGACCTGCTGCACGGTGGTATCCAGGCTACACTTCTCGACGAAACCGCTGCCTGGTGGGTGTATGCCATTGCAGGCACTGCCGGGTTCACATCACGGTTGTCGGTACGATACCGCAAAGGGGTTTCGGTGGTGGAAGGGGATATCTACACCACTGGCAGGGAAATTCGTCATAGCCATAACCTTTATCTGATTGAAGTGAAGATGTACAACCAACGGATGGAGCTGTGCAGCAGTGGCGAACTGGAATTCTTTACCTATCCGGTTGAGAAGGCTAAAGCCGACATGTACTATCCCGGCCATGAGCTATTCATCGGCAAATGGGGCTATCCCGAAGATTTCGGATTGCCGGCAGGCTTACTGGATGCGCTTGCGTAAGGGGTGGCCAGCTGATCGGTGAAGATCCCTTCTCTGTACTTGAACCATCCTGCAATGCCAATCATAGCAGCATTGTCGGTAGTGTACCTGAATTCGGGGATGTAGGTGGTCCACCCTTTTTCTATCCCTGTATCCACAACAGTTTTTCGCAGATGGCTGTTGGCAGATACCCCGCCTGCCAGGGCAATGTGCCGGATGCCGGTTTGTTTTGCAGCCAGTATCAGCTTGTCGATCAACGCTTTTACAATGGCATGCTGCATGGCGGCTGCCAGGTGGTTGCGGTTTTCGGCAATGTAATCGGGATTTTCGGTCAGGTGGTCACGGATGTGGTACAGGAAGGATGTTTTTAGTCCGGAGAAAGAGAAATCGAGTGCCGGAATGCGGGGCAGTGCCAGTTTGATCCGGGTGGGATCGCCCTGAATGGCCAGCTTGTCGATGAGGGGTCCGCCCGGGTAAGGGAGTCCCATGATTTTGGCCGCTTTGTCGAATGCCTCTCCGGCAGCATCGTCGATGGTGTTGCCGATGATATGGAGGTCGAAAGGAGAATCTACCCGGAGGATCTGTGTATGCCCCCCTGAGACGGTAAGGCACAGAAAGGGGAACGGAGGAGAGGCAGGGTGTTGCCCTTCGATGAAATGGGCCAATACGTGTGCTTCGAGATGATCGACCTGTACCAATGGAATTTCCAGTGCCAGTGCCAGTGCTTTGGAAAAAGTGACCCCCACCAGCAGCGACCCGATGAGCCCCGGTCCCAGGGTAAAGGCAATGGCATCCAGGTCTTGTGGTGTGATATCGGCATGTTTCAGGGCAGTCATTACCACCGGTACAATATTCTGCTGGTGCGCCCTCGAAGCCAGCTCCGGTACTACGCCACCATACTCCTCATGCACCTTCTGCCCTGCAATGATGTTCGACAGCACCTTACGGCCACAGAGCACCGCTGCCGACGTATCGTCGCACGACGACTCAATGGCCAGGATGATTGCTTCCTCACGATTCATACTGCAAAGGTAGTGAAAATGTTGA
>CAZJZF010000106.1:2116-7454 GCA_964550385.1 uncultured Lentimicrobiaceae bacterium
GGATGTTGAGGATGTTGAGGATGTTGAGGATGTTGAGGATGTTGAGGATGTTGAGGATGTTGAGTTGTTTATTTGTTTATTTGTTTAGTCGTTCTTTCGTTCTTTCGTTCCTTCGTTCCTTCGTAAGTTCGTTCATTCGTACAGTCGTAAAGGAATCCTCAACAGCGAAGCGCTCCACCTTTTTTGGTGACATAGGCTTTGAATCTCAAAGTATCAATATTTTGATAATTTATGTGTTAATTCAGAAATAAAGTAGTAAATTTGCGATTACATTCTAAAATTGTGGAGTTTTATGTATATCCAACGTAGTATCGAATTGCAAATCCATGAAGATTTCTTCAAAGGAAAGATTATTATCATCCTAGGAGCCAGGCAAGTAGGCAAAACTACCCTGTTGAAAAGCATCGTTTCAAAACGGCCTGAGGCAGTCTTGTGGCTAGACGGGGAAAATGCTGATATACAGCTTATGTTTATGGAGATGAACAGCGAAAAAGCAAAACATATCGCTGGCAACCACCGCATACTCATCATCGATGAAGCACAAAAAATTAAGGATATTGGTTCTGTGCTAAAAATCTATGCCGATCATCACCCTGGTATTCAGGTAATTGTAAGTGGGTCAAGTGCTTTTGAATTGCGAAACGTATTAAATGAACCATTAACAGGCCGAAAATTTGAGTATCAACTGTTTCCATTGTCGTTTGGTGAGATGGTAAAAAACACCGACCTGTTGCATGAGCAGCGTCAATTACACCAACGTCTGCGATATGGTTATTATCCTGAGATAGTATCGAACACAGAGGATTATGAGCGTTTGCTGCGCTTTTTAAGCGAGAGTTATCTGTACAAAGACATTTTCCTTTACAGAGGACTCAAGAAACCCGAAAAGATGCTCGAATTGCTAAAACTTTTGGCATGGCAGTTAGGGTCGGAAATTAACTATCATGAACTTTCCAAAACTCTGAAAATTGATAACCAAACTATTGAGAGCTATATCACCTTGCTTGAGCAGGCATTTGTGGTATACAAACTGCCAGCCTACCATACCAATCAAAGAAATGAGCTAAAAAAATCAAAAAAGCTATATTTTAACGATTTGGGCATTAGAAATGCATTGATTAACGATTTCAGGCCTGTGGAGTTGAGGTCGGATGTGGGTGGGCTTTTCGAAAACTTTATGATCAATGAAATCCGAAAGCAAAACGCTTACGACCGTTTTTATGCCAACCTCTATTTTTGGCGAAATACAGAACAAAAGGAGATTGATTTGATTCTGGAGAAGGACAACCATTTGTATTTGTATGAATTCAAATGGAATCCTCTGAAGATTCCTAAGCTGACAAGGAGTTTTAGCAATATATATTCAAACTACACCTATCAGGTAATCCATCGGGATGATTTCGGCTTGTTTCTTTCAGGGTTTACAAGCCTTCAATCCTTGCATTGATCATGCTAATGATTTGGCCATTTCTGTCTGTTGGCAATATACCATTCCAGGGCGTGGCCTCCGTTTCACTTCGGCATTTTTACATTATCTCAATTTCTATCTTATTTTTGCACAAGTTTTCAGAGGCACAGATTATTTAATACAGAGAACGTTTACATGAGAAAATGGCGTGTAGAAGATTCAGCTGAGCTTTACAATATCCAGGGCTGGGGTGTTAACTATTTCTCTATCAACGAGAAAGGGAATGTGGAAGTCATTCCCCGCAAAAAAGGGGTGCGGATCGATCTGCGGGAGCTGGTGGATGAACTGCAGCTACGTGATGTTTCGGCACCGATGCTGATCCGCTTTCCGGATATCCTGGTGAACCGTATCGGCAAGATGGCAGAGTGTTTTGGCATTGCTGCCAATGAATATGAATACAAAGGGGAGAGCTACATTGTATATCCCATCAAGGTAAACCAGATGCGCCCGGTGGTAGAGGAGATTGTGAAGCATGGCCGCCAGTACAACATCGGGCTGGAGGCAGGCTCAAAGCCCGAGCTGCACGCCATCATTGCCATGCATACCGACCACAATGCGCTGATTATCTGCAACGGTTACAAAGACACCGACTATGTGGAGATGGCGCTGCTGGCCCAGAAGATGGGTCGGCGCATTTTCCTTGTGGTAGAAAAACTCAATGAGTTGAAACTCATCGCCGATATCAGCAAAAAGCTGAAAATCAAACCCAATTTAGGAATCCGGATCAAGCTGGCCAGCTCAGGCAGCGGCAAATGGGAAGAGTCGGGGGGCGAGTCGAGCAAGTTTGGACTTACCTCCAGCGAACTCATCGAAGCGCTTGATTTTCTGGAGAAAAATCAGATGAAGGATGCTTTGGCACTGATCCATTTTCATATTGGCAGCCAGATCACAAAAATACGGTACATAAAAAATGCCCTGAGGGAGGCCTCACAGTTTTACGTACAGCTCCACAAAAGGGGTTTTGGCGTCAATTTCGTCGACATTGGCGGGGGCCTGGGGGTGGATTATGATGGTACCCGCTCCTCCATGAGCGAGAGCAGTGTAAACTACAGCATTCAGGAGTATGTAAACGATGCCATTTCTGCCATCGTTGATGTTAGCGACAAAAACGACATTCCCCATCCGAATGTCATCACCGAATCGGGCAGGTCCCTCACCGCGCATCACTCCGTGCTGATCTTTGAAGTGCTGGAAACCATTCCAGTGCCATTGTGGGGCGAGGATGAAGAGATCAGAGACGACGATCACGAACTCGTAAAGGATTTGTATCATTTATGGGATGAGAACAACCAGCCCAGGATGCTGGAGACCTGGCATGATGCGCAGCAAATCCGAGAAGAGGTGCTCGACCTGTTCAGTCTGGGTATGCTGGATCTGGACACACGTGCCAAGATGGAGCGCCTTTTTTGGAGTATTGCGCGTGATATTCATAATATGACTACCCAGAACAAACACGTGCCCGATGAGCTTCGTCAGCTTCCGAAATTATTGTCGGATAAGTATTTCTGTAATTTCTCTCTCTTCCAGTCATTGCCCGACTCCTGGGCCATCGATCAGATATTCCCCATTATGCCGATCCAGCGCCTGGATGAAAAGCCTCTCCGGTCGGCCACGCTGCAGGATATCACCTGCGATTCTGATGGGAAAATTGACAATTTCATTGCCACCCGCAATATTGCCTACCACCTGCCTGTGCAATTGCCCAGAAAAGGGGAGTCCTACTTTATCGGGGTGTTTCTGGTGGGGGCATATCAGGAAATTCTCGGCGACCTGCACAACCTTTTTGGCGATACCAACGTGGTGCATGTTACTGTAGATGAAAAGGAATACCACATCGACCAGGTCATCGACGGAGAAACCATTGCCGATGTGCTCGATTACGTGCAATACGATGTAAAACAGATGGTTCGCAATGTGGAACGGTGGGTTACCGCTTCCGTAAAAGCAGGCACCATTACCGTGGCAGAAGGGAAAGAGTTCCTCTCGAATTACAGGTCAGGCCTCTATGGTTATACTTACCTCGAGCCCAAATAGGGTAACGCGTTCCGTTCCCGAAGCAAAAATACCATCATGATCAACAGTACCAGCAACCCATGTGTTATCAGCATGGTAACCGGAGAGGTGTTGGTGATCTGGTAAAGAATCAAAAAGCTGAGCCCGAAAAATAGCGGTTTCAGCCTGAGTTGTGAGATGAAATGAAACATAGCTGCCGTCAGCAGGGTGAATAGGTACATACCGGCATATCCCATGTTCATAAATCCATCACCGGCAAAACCGGTATTGCATCGCATTTCGGATGAGCCGAAATATACTTTTCCAATTTCAAAAGCAGGTTCCAGAGCATACGGGTAAGGAAGATATGCGCTCATGAAAGAGTGGGAAAACCATAGCGGAGCGCCCCTGAAAAAATCGGTATAGGCATGGGTGATATAGGCCTGGGTGAAAAATATCCGCCTTACAAGCAGCGATTCGGGCATAATGTTCCACCAGCGGCTCAGCACGGCAGTGAAGAGAATGGTAAAACTTAGCGCTAACAGGAAATATCCTGCTTGTTTTCCGTGATCTCGGATGAAGGCAAACATCAGCAGGGGCAACAGCATCACGAGAGTGGTTTTGTGCGGGTACACCAGAAAGAGCCATGCAATCACAAAACACCCGGCCATCGTAAGCCAATAACGCTTCAAAGCAATGCCCAGCAATAAAGCAGCTGGCATCACGGTCTTGAGTAACTGTCCGAGGCTGTAATGAGACAAAAGGCTTATTCTGTGCGCAGTCTCATCACGCATATTGTATTGTTCCGAGGCATCAAGCAATCCTTGCAGATCGGGCAACTGAAACCTGAAATCATAAATAACCGGTATTAAAAGAATTATTGCCAACACAGAAATAATCCAGAGGGTGGCATGTTCATTCAAAGGCTTGATGTTATGGATGAACTTGAATTCCCGGAAAGGTATCCGCAGCAGCAGCACAAACCCCAGCATGGCCAGTGGAATGGCAATATCAGTGGGCATATACTGATACAGAATAATATTGGGGATTAACAGAAGTGCTATGGCGGCGATTGACAGGGTGTGCAGATAGGGAGTGGGTTTTAACAGAAAAAGGGATACCACCGCAATCAACATGAAACATCCTCCGGTAATGAAACGGGCCAGGTCGAATGAAAACCCGAAGTTCATGTGGGTAAAATTGGGAACCACAAAATTTCGGTATTCGTAATCGAGCAAAAGATATAGCAGCACTATCAAAATGGCATGCCAGCGGATACTGCTGATTATCAAATTAAAACGTGATAGTAGAGTAGACAAGTTGCAGGTTTTTGGCAAAACTAGGGTATAATTTGGAAAGTTACCGATAATTTCTTTAGGTTTGTCTGAACAAACCATTGCCATATGTTCCCTACCCTTGGACATCTTTTCAACGCCATTTTTGGTACCGACATTATTTTTCCTTTACCCACCTATGGGTTTCTGCTGGCGTGTGCATTTCTTAGCGGATACCTGGTAATCAGGGCTGAGCTTGCACGGAAGTGGAAGCTTGGATTGATTCCGGCTGTCGCCGAGAAGGTGATGAAAGGGAAGGGTGCTTCCACCGGCGATATTGTTGCTTACGGATTTTTTGGTTTTCTGGTGGGATGGAAGATTTTGGGTATTATATTGAATTACAACTTGTTTGTTAAAGATGTGCAAGGATATGTATTTTCTCTGGAAGGCAGCATTTTTGGAGGTCTGGTGGTGGGTGGACTGAGTGCCTGGTGGTATACCCGTGTTCGTAACCGGGAAAAGCTGGCGGAACCGGTAGAGGAGACAGAGATGGTGCCGCCGCAGAAACAGGCTGCCGCTATACTTCTGGTAGCAGCCATTGCAG
>CAZJZF010000107.1:0-7404 GCA_964550385.1 uncultured Lentimicrobiaceae bacterium
TTTGAGGACGTTATTGATGGTATTCTCATTACCCTCTTTTCCGTTATAAAATGTAGCAGTATGCCTTGAAGGCAGGAAATAGCCTGTGGAAATACCCACCTGCCAGCCCAGTTGGGAGGAGTCGGCCGGTAAATAACCCTGACCCGGTGACACCCTGCAAAAGGTCATTATTACAAGGAAACTGATGAGTTTGTATGGCACTAATCTCTGCATTGAACCTGGTTTAATCCGGCAGTAAATAAAACAGCTTATTCCTGCTGATATTGTATCCCGGTATCCCTTCCGGTGTTAAAGTGCAAAGGTAACAGACTTTTTTCCCTAATTTCGCAAAAAAATTCCTCTAAAGATGATCCCTGGATTTACCCTGATAACGGAAGCACCCCTTTGGTATTTGCTTTTATGCATCCTTACAGGTGCTACGGTAACCATGCTGCTATATTACCGCAATCCAAACCAGGCAATCAGTTCAGGTTTGCGGTTTCTGCTTGGATCCATCAGGTTTCTTGCATACACCATTATTGCTTTCCTGCTGCTTAGTCCCTTGATTAAAAGGTTTGCCAGGGACAAAGAGCCTCCTGTTATCATTCTGGCTGTCGACAATAGTGCATCTATGCTCATTAATAGCAGCGATTCTGCAACCGATGCCTCTTTCCTCAGAGAAGTCTCCGACAACATTGCAGATGACCTGGCTAAAGATTATCAGGTTGAGCGTTTTACTTTCGGAGAAAAGGTATCTGATACCTTGCTGGTTGGATTCCGGGAGAAAGAGACCGATATGGCTTCGGTACTCTCAATGATTGAAAACCGTTATGCAGGCCGTAATTCCGGTGCGGTCATCTTTTTAAGCGACGGAATCTACAACAAAGGGTTTAACCCTTTATCACTCCTAAACCGGTTGCCAATTCCGGTCTATACTGCCCAATGGGGAGATACAACCCTGAAGCGGGATCTGGTGTTGATGGAAGTGAACTATAACAGAATCGCATACCTCGGAAACTCTTTTCCGCTGGAAATAGCAGTGAAAGGGATCCGTTGCGATGGGCTGTCCACCAGGCTGATTGTAAAAAGCAGGGAAAAAACCCTGGTGAATCAGGTAATTCAGGTAACCGGAGACCAGTATTCCAAAATAATCCAACTCACACTGAATGCTGAGAAGGAGGGTATAATGGATCTCGATATCCTGCTGGAACCGGTAAGCGGAGAAATTACACTGGCCAACAACCGAACCCGTGCCTTCATTGAAGTTTTAACCGGAAGGAAAAAAGTATTGTTGCTTTCTACTGCTCCACACCCCGATCTGGGAGCAATGCACAGCGCTCTGCAGCAAAGTGATATGATTGAATCAGAAGTTGTTATGGTCAATAACCTCAAGTCACCCCTGGCATCTTACGACCTGGTAGTGTTGCATCAGCTTCCCGGTGATCAGATATCGGCTGAGATATTCAAAAAATGTATGGCAGATCGTATCCCTTTGCTCATTGTAGGAGGAGGGCGCACCAGGAGTGAGCTGATCAGCGCTGCAGGAGCCGGGCCGGCAGTAATCTCCGGAAAGGTGCAGGGGCAGCACAATGAAGTTTCGGGATACACAAATCAGGGGTTTACCCTTTTTAATGTCATGAAGGAATTTTCAGATCAGCTTCCTTCATTGCCCCCTTTATTTGTCCCTTTCGGACGATTTGAAAGCAGGCCGGGAGAGCAAATACTTGCCTATCAGAAAATTGGAAATGTAAGTACCACCTATCCGTTGATCTCTTTCTATCAACTCCCCGGTCACCGCACCGGATACATTGCAGGAGAAGGTATTTGGAAATGGCGGATGTTCTCCTACAGAAACACAAAAAGCCACAAAGCTTTTGATACTTTCTTCAACCAGATGGTGCAATACCTTACCGTTAACGAAGAGCGGTCGAGATTCAGGGTAACAACGAAAAATTACATAAATGAGAGTGAAGAAGTTGTGTTTGATGCTGAACTCTACAATGCTGCTTTCGTACCGGTAACCGATCCCGAAGTAAAACTTGAAATAACCTCCTCAGAAGGCAAACGGTATGACTACACGTTTTCGAGAGGCGATAAACTGTATCATCTCGAATTGGGGCGAATGCCGGTAGGGGAGTATAGCTACCGGTCATCTGCTGTATTGGGTTCTGAGCGTTTCAGTGCTACCGGTAAATTTGTCGTTGCTCCCATTCGGATTGAATCCACCGTAACCCGTGCCGATCACAACCTGCTCAGAGGGCTGAGTTTGCAATCCGGGGGCATCTCCGTACCTGCCTCTGAATGGAAAGGGATTACGGATCATATAAGAAACAGGGAGGATATTAAAACGGTGAGTCACCTGAGGGAAAAATTCATCGACCTGACAGCAGTAATTTGGCTGCTGATTTTACTTTTGCTATTGCTCGGAGTCGAATGGTTTCTGAGAAAATGGGCAGGTACCTATTAATTTTACAACTATGACCGGACACTTTGTTTTCATCCTAATCATTATATTTCTGGCTGCAGAATTCCTCATGGAGAGGATTCTGGATTATCTCAACACCCGGAACTGGTCTGAAGAGATGCCCGAAGAGGTAAATGGAATCTATGATGAACAAAAATACAAGAAGTCGCAGCGCTATAACAAGGTACGACACCGGTTCTCTTCCCTGGTAAGCGTGATTTTTTTCATCGCCCTGCTATTGATGTTGTTTTTCAATCTTTTTGCCTGGCTCGACCTCCAAATCAGAGATTTTACTTCGCATCCCGTATTGATTACCCTCTTCTTTTTTGCCGTGCTGGGTATAGCCAACGACCTTCTTGGAATTCCGTTTGCCGCATATTCAACCTTTGTAATCGAAGAACGATTTGGTTTCAACCGTACCTCCGTAACCACCTTCATCCTCGACAGAATCAAATCGTGGATCATTTCAGGATTACTGGGAGGGGGCATTCTGACACTGATAGTGTTCCTCTACCTTTGGACCGATCAGTATTTTTGGATTCTGGCCTGGATTGCCATCACACTGTTTTCCATATTTGCCACAATGTTCTACTCCAGCTTGTTTGTGCCGCTGTTCAACAAACAAACTCCTTTGGGAGCCGGAGTCCTGCGCAACGCTATCGAAGAATTTGCCTCCCGGGCAGGTTTTAAAATTTCTGATATTTATGTGATGGACGGTTCGAAACGTTCCAACAGAGCCAATGCCTATTTCAGCGGACTAGGCCCCAGGAAAAGGATTGTTTTATATGACACTCTGATCAAGGATCATACTACCGAGGAACTGGTATCTATACTGGCACACGAAATCGGACACCTGAAACGGAAACACATCCTTAAATCTCTGATCATTAGCACCCTCGAAACAGGCATGCTCCTGTTTCTGTTTAGTCGTATTGTGGAATCGCCCCAACTTTCGCACGCTTTCGGATCCGAAACCCCGGGCTTTCATCTCTCCCTGCTGGCCTTTGGAATCCTGTACAGCCCCATTTCTACCATCCTGGGCATCGTAATGAATACCATTTCAAGAACAAATGAATATCAGGCCGACCGTTTTGCGGGGGAACAATACCATCCTGAACATCTGATGAATGCCCTGATTAAACTCTCTGTCAACCATCTTAGCAATCTCAAACCACATAAAGCTTACGTTTTTGTGCACTTCAGCCATCCACCGTTATTGCAGCGGCTGGTTGCCTTGCGTAAGATCCAGTCTGAAAAAGCACAGGTTGCCATGGAATAACCAAGCCCTGCGGGTAAGGTTTCTTGCCTGCAATGAGAAGAGTTATGGCAGCCTTAGTAAAAAAGGAAATAGTAATTCTCCTTTTCAAAGCTCAATTTTTCAGCCCGCTCCCTGCCCAGCAACCTGATCTTCTTCATCTCCTTCTCTATCAAATCCTCCATTTTATCATTGGTATAGATTCTGGATCCCCTGCTGTTAAAAATAACTTTCTCCCAGATCACTTTCGAGGAGTCCATCGGTTGGATTCCTGACCAGCAAAGGCTCCAGTAGTTGTCGTCCTGTTTCTTTATTTTGAAAAAATAGACAAAGCCTTCCCCCTTCAAAGTGGATACATACCTTTTGTCCACATATTCAACACTGTCGCGCGTTTGGATATTGGCTTCCCTTAAAAGCAGACTCATCGAAAACATTTGCTGGTTTACGGCAGTAGAATCAAAGAAGCGAAGCCTGTCAACCTTTTCAAGCTTTCTGTAAAAGGTTGCCATCGAAAACGGGTCGCAGCTAAGACCCCGGATGATGGAGTCTGCCACAGGGTAATCTTTCGACAACAAAAGGGCGGTAAGATCTATTCGCAGGTTCAGTGTCCGGGATGTTAGCATCTGGTTCAGCAGTTTAGTCACCGATGGATCATTGCTCCGGAAAGCAAGCAATAACTTCACATAGTTGAGAAGCCGGTAATTGTAGCTGCCGCCAAAGGTTGAATATGAGGAACTACCGGTATAATACTCACTTTTTTTGTCGTTATCCTCTTCTTCTCGGGCAAGGTGCCGTTTCCAGGTATCCCTGGCATTCCTGAGCACCATGTCATATTCAGATGATAAATCTCTGATATGGATTAGGTTGCTATCCGAGAGAACCGCCAGGGTCTGGTAGATATTATCCTCATATTCACGGTATCGTGAATATTGCAGGATCTCTGGAAAGAGCATCCTGGCAATCTGAAGGCTGTCACGAAGCCGGAAAAAGAGCATATCAATTTCCGAATTATTGGTGGTAAGGGGTAAGTCGGTTTTCAGACAATTGAGAAAAGATCGGGCTGATGCTGCATTGCGCTGTGCGGAAAGGGTTCCGAGAATGGCAAATTGCAGCGTAACGGTGTCTCCAACCTGTTGGTAGAGCTTTTCAAGAAACATTGGAATATCAGGGTGTTTCAGGTTTTGCAGCTTACTGATAAGCCTCTTGCGAAAGGCAAAGGTTTGTTCATGCGACCGTGGATTCCCAATCCTTTCCATAAGAACAGGAACATGGTTCTCGCTGAAATCAATGATATTGATTGAATTTCTGGCTTGTGACCGGGTGGTTGAATCTTCTGAAACCAGGTCTTTCAGCCATAAGCTTCCCTTGTCATCAAATATATTCCAACCTATTAGCGTATCATCTGCCGGAGTAAATGAGTCAAAGAAGCGAATCAGGAATTCGGATGGACCTGTTATTGTGTCTGATACGGTTGATAATCTGTAGATTGCACCCTGTTTCTGCACCAGTTTGTGCATAATCATCCTGGTGGAAGCTGTATCGGTAAACTCCATATAACAGGTATTCACCGGGATGCCTGCCTCACTCACAGCCATTTCTTTGGTCATCTTTCTCAACACAAGGGAAGAATCCCCGTTAAGGTTCGTAAATTCCTCATTCCATAAAGAATCAGCATTGTGGTAAAATTTATACTTGTGAAATTTCTCAAATTCTACCTGTATCACCTCAATGGTTTGGTAGTTGAAGAAATAGGTTTCAGAGCTTTCACCTCTGTGGCTGTCATCTTCCTCCTTATCGCCCGAATAGTAATACCCGTAATATCCCCTCTCTTCCTTTTCCGGGGGGCGACAAACGGTTTCCACTTTGAAATGCATGGTTGTATCGCGGTGAACAAAGAAATCCTGCGGTGTATACCGGGGTTTTCGGGCAACAAAGGAGGAGAGGAATTTTTCCTGTTTCAGTGGATTCCTGCTGGTGGTTAATAACATATAATAAGCAGGACCTGCAATTACCACTTTTGCCTTGTAATAGCGTGAAGAATCGGCATTTATCATAGTGCAATTCAACGCAGGGTTTCCACCGGCAGTTGTGAGCCCCTTTTCAGAGAGCTTCATGTCAAATTGCTCCGCAAACTGTTCTGCCATAAAATTCAGTTCAAAAGTATCAGATTCAATATATTTCAAGTCGAAATAGGATCCTTTGGTAACGAGATAAAAACTGCTGTCCTCCGGGTCGTAAGCCTGGATGACTAAATCTTTCATTCCTGAGCGGAACACAGCCGTGGTATCTACCAAATAGTAGGAGGGAATATCAATGGAAAAATGCTGTTTGGCGGCTTGAAAAGTACTCCAGCTTTGTTGAGTACTGCGATTAAATACCAAAGAATTTATATAGCGTTCGGGAGCTTTGTCCTTTTTCATATACCCTGCAGGTCCACTGACCTTTAACACAATCACCTCCAGAGGAGTAAACACAATGCGGTATCGCTGCCTGTCGCCCGAATTCAGGGTTGAACTGATATCGTAGGCAGGATAACCCGACACTTCAATCTCGTTGAAACGATTGATTTTACCGGGTATAAACTCATAGATCAGACTATCGAAACGGGCTTTAACATCAGCTATCGTATGCCCCCTGAATGTTCCGTAGGTGGTAAAGCGATTCAGTACAAAATAGCTACCGTTGGTCATATCAGGAAACAAATACTCGCCATTTGAAGAGAAGAGGGCACTGCTGTAAAGCATTCCCGGAACTTCCAGCCGGATATCCCCATCGGGAGAAAACCAGGGTACTGAATTGATGCTCAGGTGTTTTGAATCGATTTTATCTTTGGCTTTATTCTGCTCTTTATTAATAGTTCGTGTAACCGGCCGAAGCTCATAGCCACGGCTTCGCAATAACTCAATTATTCCGCTGTCTCCGGGAAGGTGTGCCGCCCCGGCAGCTGCAAAGATCGATTGACCGGATCTGATGACAGAGTCGATGGTATTAGCCATCACTTCGTTTCGTTTCACAATCATCCAGGTATGATATTTCGGGTATGGATCCATCAGGCGTGATAAACTGTCGAGCAAATCCAGATCCCCTTTCCGGTAGGCATCCTCAATCATTTCTCCGGCTCGGGAGCGCAACTTCGATTGTTCCCTGGTAATCTCCTGTTTCTTCAGGTCTTTTTTATCAGGAGGCGTTTCAGCTTCCCGCACCATGCGGCGCGATTCCTCAAAATCCTCCAATCCAATGATTTTTTTTCCCCCTTTTGAACCTGCCTGGTAGATAAACAAATCGAGATAGGTCTTTTCCTGAAAATCTGTAAGGGCGTCACTCTTTCGATAGAGCATATGATTCATGATATCGTACTTCTTCGATAGCAGCCCGGCAAAACTTTTAACCTCTGGCAGATCAGGATAGAAAAGACTGCGGTAGAAATTTCGGTACTGATAGGAATTCAGATGATTGGATTGCGTTACAACCTGATCCCTATAATAGGCAGAGGTGGTATAATGATGCATCCATTCTCCCGGATTTGATTCCAGGGCCACCACATCAACGCCCCTGATGGCAAGGAAAAAGGTATCTCCCAAATGGAATGCAACCCGGCGGCTAACATGCATACTGCCATAGAGATAGGAGGGTTCCTTTACTCCTGGTCCGAAAATCTCCCACATCAGTGAAGGATATTTCTGTTGAGGGACTCTGAGGGTATCTG
>CAZJZF010000108.1:0-7375 GCA_964550385.1 uncultured Lentimicrobiaceae bacterium
GCTCTGCCTCCCTGTTTATCCTGCCCGGAGGTGACCATTTTGCCGGAACATCGCTGGATATCAAGGCTATGGCGGTTTTACTCGTTTTGTTTGTAATTGTCGAATGGCTCGGACGCAGCCGGCAATTTGCCCTATCGCATCTTGGAGCCCACTGGAGAAGAGGATTCCGCTGGCTTGTGTATGCCATCATTATCGTGTTTATCGGGTTGTTTGCCCAAACCACTGAATCGCCCTTTATCTATT
This sequence comes from uncultured Lentimicrobiaceae bacterium, assembly GCA_964550385.1. Taxonomy (GTDB): domain Bacteria; phylum Bacteroidota; class Bacteroidia; order Bacteroidales; family SKPS01; genus SKPS01. The sequence continues at coordinate 244 of CAZJZF010000108.1, forward strand.
TTCAATTTTGATCTTTACATGAAAAATAAAATGCCACAAAGACACCATGGCACAAAGAACCACAAAGAGATGTATATCAAATCTTCAAAGAACATATTTCTTAGTGTCTTTGAGCCTTTGTGGCAATAATAATTATCAGAAGAGAATAAATATTCAGCATGATAAAACCTGAACTTATTAGATTTATCAGGCGTTTGCTGCTCTTTGCCGGGTTTGCGGTGCCGGTGTACTGGGTGTCCATTATCCTGTCGGGCGAATTGCTGCCACAGCATCTGAGGCAAAATCTCAGCTACCTTCGGGGCGCTTACGGCCACACTTTAACACGCATGCAGGAGGCCAAAATAACCCGCGATGTAGATATCCTGTTTCTGGGTTCTTCCCATACCTACCGGGGGTTCGACCCAAGGCTCTTTGCGATAGGTGGGCTCAAAACCTTCAACCTGGGCTCGAGTTCGCAAACGCCCATCCACACCCGGGCGCTGCTACACAGGTATCTCGAAGGGCTGAATCCTGAAACGGTAATCTGGGAAGTATATCCCGAAACTTTTTCGCTGGATGGGGTGGAAGCGTCCCTCGACCTCATCTCGAACGACCGGATTGATCGCCATGCAGCAGGTTTCGTATTCCAAAACGGCAATGTAAAAGTGATGAATACGCTGCTGTTTTCTATTTACCGCGACAAAATATGGCACAAATACAATCAGCGTGAACCGGTAAAAAAGGGAGTAGATACCTATATCCCCGGCGGGTATGTGGAGCGTGAAATGGCATATTTCCGTCATGAGACCCCCGGTGAACCCACCGAAAAGGAGTTTAAACCAAAACAGATCAGGGCGTTTCAGGAGAGCCTGGCAATGCTGAAAAGCCGCCATATCAAGGTAGTCCTGGTGCAGGCGCCCGTTACCAGGGCGCTGTATAAATCCTTCTCAAATGCTAAGGAGTTCGACAGCCTGATGCAAACATGCGGAGAATACTATAACTTCAACAACTTATTGCAGTTGGATGATTCGCTGCATTTTTATGACGCCCACCACCTGAATCAGGAGGGAGTTGCGTTATTTAACCGGAAACTGATCTCCCTGATTACCAGAGAATGACACATAAAACCATGCATTAAAACTCCAGAACGATTCCGGCAGCATAAGAATCGGATCATCAATAAAAAAAACTTCAGTAAACGTAAAAACAATTGATTACAAGCCTCTGAATATGTTATATTTGTAGGATAAATCCATGCATCATGAAACGAAAAGCCGCAGTATCCATCTTTTTTGCGATCATGGCAAAGGTCGCCTTGGCGGGTACAGGAGGCTCAAACGACGAGCTTTTCTTTGCCCTGACGGTCCTTGGATTCCTGATTACGGTTGTATTGGTGTTTTCAGGAGCAGACTACCTGAAGAAACATGGCAGGAAACTGATTCGCAGTGCTTTTGCTCTGCCTGAAAAGTGTCTTTCATCCATCAGGAGGTTGATTCAGAGGAAGGCAGAAAACCTGAATCTCCAGCAACAGATTGTGCCATCAGAAGCCATTCGGTAAAATCAAGCAATGCAAGAGGGGGATGATGACCGGAATTCCGGGAAAATGGTCTGGCTGACTACCTGCAACACGGCAGCAGAAGCCCATTTGATACTGGGAAGGCTTCAGAACGAAGGGATTCATTGTTTTCTTACCAACGAGAACATCTCTGTGCTGGCACCCCATTTCAGCAGGATGTTGGGAGGCGGAGTAATGGTTATGGTGAATGAGCTGGATGCCTCAAAAGCATCAGAAATTCTGGGGTTGAAGGGTAGCGAAGCGCTGGTTTGTCCCCAGTGTGGAAGCAAAAGGATTAAAACCCGGCTCGGGCGGCACCGGTGCAGGAAAATCTTTGCGATCGCAATATCATTCCTTTCCGGACTCCCCATGCATAACATGCAGTTCCTGTTTATCTGCAGGGATTGCGGTAAAAAGTGGAAATAATCATCTCAAAAAATGCTTCTTAAAACCAACAGGAAAATCTGAAAAATGAAAAAACCAGGCTTCTCAAATCCAAAAGGTAACTTTGACGCCATTATTGTTTTGGGCGCAGTTGATGACAATGGCAGTTATTTACCCGGCTGGGATTATCCTTTCAGCAAGGCAGAGGAAGAGGCTGTAAAAAATCTGAAGGGAAGAGGGTTTAAACGCATTGGGGTTTTCAGGGAGCCCGATTTGAATCATCTTCGAAAACTACTGTCAGGCAAAGGATTAAGAGGGGTTTATTTTCTGGGGCATGGAGAGTTTATCAAAAATGTTTATTCTTTTCTTCTGAATTCTAAAGAAAACCTCTCTGCAACCGAACTTCGGAAGTGGGCAAAGGAAGATCTGGTGGTGCCGGGAATGTCAACTGCAGCGATTCAGAGATTCTCTGGTAACTCACACAAAGACAACGCACTGTCGTTATGCTCCGGGTACAATTTCGAACTTGCCGTTCTTCATTCTTGCCATAGTCTCAGGGACCCTGAATTCCGTTCAGCCCTTGCATGGGGTGTTGATGGTAATCCCTGGTACAGCTTTGCAAGTCTTCCCCCAATTTGTTCATACACTTACCATCTCCTAAGGGTAGACTCAGAGGCCTTTTCAATTGATCCGCAAAGCGCTCTGGAAAATTCGGTAACACAAGCCATCCGGTCTCTCAATGAACCAGGTACGGCATTTATACAACCCGGATACCGGAAAGCTTTAAGATTACTCCTGTCTGACATCATTGCCGCCCGCACCGGTGGCAAAGTTGTATTGAACAAAATCATCACCGCCTTGCGGAAACAATTCAGGATAGAGTTTTATCAGGGGAAAGGGACCATTATCAAATATTCCCTGGATGAATTAAAGGGCATTTTACAAACGGATGGACTGGAGATAGCTGAGAAAGCCATCGAATGCGATGTTCCTACTAAAACATCCAAAGGGTTGTTGGGTTGCAACCGGACTGTAAAAGGAGGAGGCCCATGTTATCAACATGAAGAATACTTTGAACTTCCTGAAGATGAAGACAATATGGGCGGGGAAGTAACCCCGGAACCTGAAGACAAAGAACCTGAAGATGACAACGAAGGAGAAAATGAGGATCAGAATGAAGCTGAAAATGAGGGTCAGGATGAAGCTGAAAAGTGAGCAAATAAAAGACAAATGATACACGAAAAAATTATTATTTGTTTGATATTGCAGATTATAACAGGTTTCCAGAGTATATGTCAGGAAAAAACCACCATTTATCTTTTTCCCGGACAAGGTTCCGACAGCCGTTTGTTCGATTCCCTGAGTTTCGACAGCAACTTCAGGGTGATTGATGTCATTTATCCCATTCCGTCCAAAGGAATGACCTTAAAGGAATATGCCTGTGTTATTGCCAATCAGATTGACACCACCACTCCTTTCTTTCTGGTTGGTGTTTCGCTTGGAGGGATGATCTGTACCGAACTGTGTGATATCCTGCAGCCCGAGAAAACCATCATCATCTCAAGCGCCAAAACCCGGAAGGAGTTACCTGCCAGATACAGTTTTCAGAGAATTATACCGGTTTACAGAATCCTACCCCCAGAGTGGCTTCACCAGGGAGCCAGAATCCTGCAGCCTATTGTAGAACCCGACCGCAGGAAACAGAAAGAAACTTTTAAAAGCATGCTTGGGGCAAAGGATCCCCTATACATCAAACGAACCATAGAAATGATCGTAAGATGGGACCGGCAATCCTACGACACGGCTATAGTTCATATTCATGGAAATCAGGATCATACAATCCCCTTCAGAAGGGTTTCATGTGATTACTTAATCCCTGACGGATCTCACATGATGACACTAACCCGATTCGAACAGATCAACGCCATCCTCAACAATGAACTCAAATAATTCTTTAACTTTACACTTTCTACTTTAAACTTTGAGTCCCCTCCGAAATATGCAGAAAGATAAAATTGCCACTAAGGCTCTAAGACACAAAGAATCACTAAAAGCTAAATATCAGTAATTTAGAAGTTGTGTCTCTTGGTGCCTTGGCGTCTTTGTGGCATAAAAACCCTTTTCGGAGGGGACTCAACTTTAGCCTTTTCACTTTAAACTTTAGCCTTATGATGGGTGGCGGCGCAGGGCACATTATGGATATGATCGGCACGGTGAGATACAATAAGTCGCTGCTGAAGAAGAAGAGCTATTTCAAAATAAGGAAGGATTATCATTGGGTTCTGAATAGAAAAAATATCCAATACCAGCATTGTACTCCGGAAGATCTGGAGGAGATAAGAGAAAAGGTATTGCTGAAACGGAAAAAGGATTTGATGTTAACCCTTACTGCCCTGGGGATTGCTTTACCGCTTGCGGCACTGGTTTGTTGGTATATTGTAAAACTGGTGATGAAAGTTCTGTGATTTAAAGAGGAATCTTGCTGCTGGTTCCCGAACCACATATAGAAAATTCAGCCAGAAAATTATCATGCATCAGCATCACATTATTTCGCACCTCATCCCCTGACCCCTTCTCCTCAAGGAGAAGGGGAAGAATATTGTGATTCTGGGTGTTACCCCCCTCTCCTTCAGGAGAGGGGATGGGGGTGAGGTGCGTGAAACTTAGAAGAACAATAGGCATTGGAAAACATAGCACGATTCCTCTTTTTTAGTAGCTTTGGATCGGAAAACAGCCCCGATATTAGGGCTCACTGAAATTCAACCTATGAAGAGACTGGTTTTAGTACTATGGCTGGCAGGAGGATTAACGCTATGGGGGCATTCCCAGACCTTCCGCGGAGGGCTCATTGGAGGTATGGTAGCCAGCCAGGTGTCGGGCGACAACAGTGCCGGATACAACAAACCCGGCTTCTTTTTCGGGCCATGGGCGAACTTTGACTTCGGAGAATTATGGCGTTTCCAGATGGAGATCAGCTTCATTCAGAAAGGAAGCCGCCAGCTGCCCAGCCTCGAAAACGGATATTACTCGTACCGCAGCCGTATGAATTACATCGAAGTTCCGATGATGTTCAGGTACAAATGGAAAGCCCGGCTTGAGCCTGAAATCGGGATTGCTTACTCCTTTATGATCTCGAGCTATGAAGAACTGTATGAAGTGGAGATTAACAGCAGACCTTTCTATCGCCACAACAGCTCCCTGATTCTGGGGGTGTATTACCATTTCAACGAACGGTGGAGCCTGAACCTCCGAACTTCCAATTCCATTACCCCTATCCGGAAGCACCTGAGCGGACAAACCTACCGGCTGAATTTCGGGCAAACCCACAACCTTTTGTCCACAGGACTGTTCTTTAGTTTGTAAAGTTTGTAAGGTTTATAAAGTTTATAAAGTACCGGAGAGGGTGGTTATTGAGAAAGGAGCATTGGTTCTGCTGATTTCTGCGAAGTTTCTGCGGATTTCTGCGAGAAATTTAATCCGTTAAAATCATCCGCCAGCTAGCGGATCAGCGTCATCCGCGTTCAATTTAAAAATAGCATTGATGAAAAATCAACCAATCAACATACTCATTGCCGTTACCGGGGCCAGCGGGGCGGTATACGCAAAGCGGATGCTGCAGAAGCTCGAAGGATTGCGCGGACAGGCTGAGCGCATTGCCGTGGTATTCACCGAAAGCGGAAAGAGGGTATGGCAATATGAGCTGGGTGAAGACCCGGTGGAACTCCCTTTCATTCAGTACGATAACAACAATTTCTTCACCCCGCCGGCTTCCGGATCGGGTCGCTTCAACACCATGGTGGTGATTCCCTGCACCATGGGAACCCTTGCATCCATTGCCCACGGACTTGCAGACGATCTGGTGGCACGCGCTGCGGATGTAATGCTGAAGGAGCGCAGGAATCTGATCATCGTACCGCGGGAGATGCCGTTCAACCTCATCCATATCAGGAATATGGAACAAATTGTGCTGGCAGGTGGTATCATTTGTCCGGCAAACCCCTCATTCTATTCCGGCATCACCACGCTGGAGCAGGCGATTGACAGCGTAGTGAATAAGGTGTTGCATCTGGCTGGTTTTCAGTTCGATTCGTTCAACTGGGCAGAAGGATCTCCCGAAGGGGAATAGGCACTGAGGATATTCCCCCTGAGTTTGGCAAACCCCTTGTGTTCAGGGGCAGAATGTGCGAACCGGTTCCGGAAACCAACCTCGTCAAGTGAGAGCCATTCGGCCGGGGTACGCGGCCATTCATCTGGGTATTCGGGATTTAAACCGGAATCCATCATAAACTGCTCTTTTTCATTCCACGGACATACCTGCTGACAAATATCACAGCCAAAAATTCTGCCCCCTAATTTTTCAGCTATGTCGGGCGGAATAGGCTTTTTTGAGGAGTTGGTATGCCAGGAGATACAGCGACGGGCATCTACCAGAGGAGGATTGCCCAGTGCACCGGTTGGGCATGCCTGCAGGCACAATTTGCATTGCCCGCAGTGGTTTCCTTCGAAGGGTTTGTCTACAGGCAGCTGAATGGTGGTGACAATCTCTGCGAGGTAACACATCGAGCCCCGTTCTGGGGTAATGAGGGTGCCATTCTTCCCGGTCCAGCCCAGTCCGGCCCTTACTGCCAGAGACCTTTCGGGCAGGGTTGCACTATCCGTGAAAAAGCGGTTCGTGCTTTCGGGATCAAATTCTGACAAGAGATCCATCAGCGGTTCGGCAATGCGGCGCAACCGGAAATGGTAATCTTCGCCCCACCCGTACAGGGCAATTCCGGTGGTGTTGTTGCTGGCAGCTGCGGCATCGCCAAAAGGGTAAGCCAGAACGATGACTGACCGGGCATCCTGCAGCACCGATGCCGGATGAAATCTGTCGGAAATTCTTTGCTCCAGATATCCCATACCGGCATGCCACCCTTTGTCTACCCAATTCCGGAAGAGAGGTTCATACTCCATCAGTGGATCGGCAGTAGTGATGCCACAATGGGAGAACCCCAGGCTGCGGGCCAGCGATTTCAACCGTTCCGTCAGTATATCAAGGTTTTGCATGTTCAATCGGCTTCAAAACAGCTTTCCCTGTGTGGCAGAGGGAACACGTCCCAGATGGCGGAAAGCCTTTTCGGTAACTTCACGCCCCCTCGGGGTACGCACGAGGTACCCCTCCTGGATGAGGAAAGGCTCATACACCTCCTCTATGGTGCCCGGGTCTTCACCCAC
>CAZJZF010000109.1:0-7322 GCA_964550385.1 uncultured Lentimicrobiaceae bacterium
AGGTGGCCACCCGGTGTTGCGAAAGCATTGATCATCGTATCATTATGAATAATATAGCATTGCCAGGGGAAAACAGTGTCGTATGCCACCAAACCGGTAGCCAGGATGGAGTCCTTAAGCCTGTCGATGTGGGCATAGGCATCCGGAAATTGCGCCCTGCTCAGCAGCGGGAAATTCACCGGATCTCCGGCGATTTCAGCAGCCACCTGATTGCCAAGGTCAATATCATCCTGAAGAGTGAAGATGTTGATGGTTTTGTCGTCCTTGGTGCAGCCGGGAGATAACAGCAGGAGGATGGATGCTGTGGCAATAAAAATGGAAATCGTAATTCTTTTCATCTCGAAATATGATCGTAAACTATTTTTTCTGAACAACCAAACGGGTACGGAGAGTCAACGTTCCGTTGGTTACTCCTAGTATGTAAACCCCATCCGGGATACCATCTAACAACAGTATAAAACCATCAGGCAGAAACCCCGAAGCCTTCACAGGAATTGTTTTTCCTGACATATCGGTTAGGATTATGGTGTATCCTGCAGGATCATCCGGAAGCCCGCTGATGTGGCAAAGGTCTGAAGCCGGGTTGGGGTGCACTGCTAAAATAGGGGATCCCGGTTCCTGAATATGGTCAATAACATCAACCACGAAAGTGGAGGTGTCGCCGAGGCATCCGTAACCGTTGGTGGCGGATGCCTTCAGGGTTTGTAATCCGGCAGGACCCCAGAGGATTTGCACCAAATGAGTTCCCATTCCATTAACGATAGAGCCTCCTGCGGCATCCCATGAGTAACTATATCCCTGTTGCAGGGGCACCTGATACAGACCTGTGTTGAAATTATATCCCAGGGTAGGACCGGTAATAGCTCCTGTGACAACCGGCTGGAACACCATAACATTCAGGGTATCGGACCAGTTGCCGGAACCATTGGCATTGGCGCCTGCTGCATTAATGCTGATCTGGCCGTCGTATGCCGGGTTCACCACCACTTTGGCAGAGGTTTGCTGTGGGATCAGGGTGCCGGCGGAGGGGGGATCCATAGACCACACGATGGAAGTGGCGCCTGCTACAGGCTGGATCGAGAGATGCAGTGTATCTACCGGGTCGCAGTACACCGGCAGAGCCCCGACCGGCTGACCGGGTTTGGCTGGCAACGGCCCCAGGGTCAATGCCTTCATGCAGAAATTAGCAGTAGAATCTACGGTATAAAAATCGACCCACTGATTGTTCTGGCGGAAGAAACTTTCGCCCGGACTGGCGCTGCTGGGAACAATCGTACGGGTATCGCCGCCCAGCAAAACCGGCACATCAGAGGTTCGGTCGAAGGGATGACCCCCTTTGTTCAGCCAGACATACAGGTAGAAATCCTGCCCACTGTTCAGCTTAACCGCCGAATCCAGGTCCACGGTATGGAAACCGGAGTGATGGAATAACCCTTCTTTGACGGATAAAGTATCCGAAAGGACTCCTCCGGCGAAGGAGCCAAAAACAACAGCCCGGAATTGAACGGTATCATCGGCTGTGTAAAAACTCACTGCACTGATCTTCTCGTTGGTGGTGGCATTGAAGGCGTTAAAGGCTTCGGTTACCCCTGCCTTGGTGTCGCGCCATCCGTGGTAATCATGGTAATACACCTGGTAGTAAGGGAAAGGAATCACATCTATGAAGGAGATAGCACCCATTTCGATATTTCTTGCGCAATGTTTGTCGTAGTATGAAATCCAGAAATATCCTGCATTTCCCCAGCCAACATCCCAGCTGTTCTTCACCAGCCAGGCACCCGGCAGGGGAGCCTGTGTAACCTTATTGTCGTTCCAGCCAATGATGGCCACAGCATGGTTGGGATCTTCGATGCTGGTGGGTGGCTGGTAATGGATGTATCCCGAAGCCATAAATGAGTTGTTGTAATCCATACAGGTACCCATTACCCCATAGTCTATTATTTTCTGTTTGATGACATCTATACCGGCAAGGCCGGTCCCTTTCATGGAATACCACTCGATATGGCGCGGATAGTAGTAATGGTAGGAGGGCGCGGTAAACTGCGGTGCAGTATTGTAGGATTGCGCGTCGATATCCCTCACAGCTCCGTCACCGCGTGCCAGATAGGCAGCCGTAACCCGGTAGTCGCCTCCCATATGCACGGTGAGGCCGGTGCCCGAAGGGGGGGTAACATCCTTGTTGTAATGTTCGTTAAACCCGTTCCACCAGTCGAGGTGGTATTCTGCCAGATTGGGCTCTCCGGTCTCTCCTGCGGCAGCCCAGTTACCGGTCTTCAGCAGGTTCCCCTCCATGGCACCCATGGCACCATGGGTCCAGCAGGTACCTCCCTGCTGAGATTTTACAGAGGTTACGTAGTTTACTCCCGATACGTTTCTGAGATCGAAAGTGGAGGGAAGTGTCTGGGAATGAACAGCTATAGCCATTACCAGACAGATTGTGATAAGAAAAAGCTTCTTCATACTCACGTAAGTTAGCGTTTGTTACAGGCAAAGATAGTGTAAACAAAGGAGGTGAAAGTGATTTACAGAAAACAGAATCGGCTTAATATCTGATTCTGTCCTGTGCAGCAGCCTGAATATTGTAGAAATCCACCAGCAAACTGATAATTTCCGGATCAGCACCTTCTTCTTCGTTGAACAGCATCTGAATGGCTGCCAGCACCTCTTCCCGCTGGATGATGCGGTCGCTGTTCAGGTCGTATGGGTAAAAATCGAGGGGCAGAAATGCTGCCGGAGGAGGTGGAATATTGAGCGATTTATACTCAATAGGCTCTGTTTCATAATATTTGAAGGTGATGCCGGCATTGAACAGCACGAAGGCATCCTTCCATTTATTGCCGATAGCCCGGGTGGGATCGAGTGCACCGCTGTGGTGTATGATATCGTCGAGATGGTCGGTGAAGGTGTAGTGGAACGATCCCCCCAGAGAGAGGGTAAGGGTTTCATTCAGGTTGATATCCAGCCCCAGACCCACCGGGATTGCCAGGGTATAACCCTTGTAGGTTCCAAAACCATCCAGGTTCGCATCGCGAAGGAATGATTCGTAATAGTAATCCCTTTGCAGATAAGTGGCCTTGCTGATATTATCGGGCAGCTCAGGCATATCACGGATGCTGCCGTCGGACCAGTAATAATAGGGTTTACCCTCGGCAGTGGTAAGGTCGCTGTAAGGGTTGAAAAAAAGCGGTTCTATGCCGGCAAAAACCCACGGCTGAAAGGCTCCCGGCATCTGGTTCCGGTACAATCCCCCGAAGTGCCAGGTGGCCCGCAGCTGCGGGGCAAAAAGGGTGGTTTTTACGTTGAGATTGGTAAACAGCGGATCGGAAGCGCTGGATCTGATCTGTCCGTACACCCTGCCATGCACAAAGGCAATTCCCACCATCAGCGACGGGGTAATGCCGTAGTTAATAAACAATTGTCCGCCAAGCCGTTGTGCAATGCTTACATTGAGGTCGTTATCCAATTCTCCGAACAGGCTCCCGACTCCAGCCGAGGCTCCGATCTGAAAATGTCTGGTTACCCGCGATGTTTCCCACGAAAGTGTATCTTCCGTTTCTTCTTCAATCTCCTGCTCCCCCTCAGTTGCCTCCTGAATTTTGATAGTATCGGGCTCCTGGCCATTCAGGAAAAATGGGAGCAATGTCAGCAATACCGGGATCAAAAGCCACTTTAATCTAATCGTGAACCGTATTTCAAGTGCAAATTTCAAGTGGCAATATATTTTATTTATTGTTTCACCACAAAGGCCGATTTGCCGGTTCGCTGGTTGAACTCGCGGCAGGCTGCTTCCGCATCCTCTTTCCGGTTCCACTGTCCGAAACTATAGCGGTGCCAGCCATCTGCAGATGATTTGCAGAATACCTGATCGGTGATTCCCATTTGCTTTTTTAGCTCTGTTGGTTCTTTGTAGGTTTTTAAGGCTGAAAACTGTACACGGTAGACTGTGGTGCCTTCCAAAGGTTTAGCGGCGGGCTGAGTGGCTGGTGGTTCTGCTTTGGGTCTGGATTCAGCAACGGGCTGAGGCGCTACAGGTTCTGCCTTAGGTTCAGCAACAGGTTGATGCACAACAGGTTCTGTCTTGGGCTTGGGTTCTTCTACGGGTTGGGGAGCCACAGGTTCTGCTTTCACTTCCGGGGCTTTAACAGCAACTTCGGCTGGTTTTTGGGGTTCCGGCTCTGCCGGTGCCAGCTTATCGGGAACAGGCTCAACAATCACTTTTTTTTGGGGTTCCTCAACAGCTACTAAAGGCTCTTCCTGAACAGGTTCCTTCGGGGTTGCCACCGGTGTGCCGATTTTCATGTTTACCTGCATGCTCACCGGTGGGATAGGAGTTTTCTCGATTTTTGTTTCCCGTATGTAGGAAAAAACCCCGTCGGTAAGAGTAACGGTGCCGTTAACACCGGGCCCTACAGTGATCTGGTAGGCAACCCGGATTACCGGTGATGCCGGCAGATTCAGCCAGATAAAGGAGACCTTCTGCTTGTCGAAGCTGAAATCAGCACCTCCATCCTGCAAGAGGGTTGCAGTAAACCCTTCGGGCAGCGGCTGTTGGATGCGGGCAAATCCTTCTACCCCCTGTTTCTCGATTTCAATTTCTACGGTACATTTTTCCCCACTTTTGCAGTGCATGGGAACAATCTGGGTCACTTTAACCTCCTGGGCTAAAAATATCGCCGGGGCAAGCAAACCGATCAGAAATAAAAGGGTTCGTTTCATCGCTTAACTTATAATTCATTATCTAACATGATTCAGCAAAGGTAATACACTTAACGGGATAAATCTCACCCCCCAACCCCTCTCCTGCACAAAAAACCTCACCCCCAACCCCTCTCCTGAAAGGAGAGGGGAGAAAACCCCTTTTAATTTCTAATTTCTAATTTCTAATTTCTAATTCTCCTTCCCCACCTCCACCCATCTCCCCACGCTCCTCGCGTAGGCATCGGGAACATACATGGCTTCGCAGTGCACGGAGGGCAGATAGAACCTGCCGGCATAGGTGGCATTGAGCATCACCGTGAAGGTTTTACTTTTTCCCGGCGACAGATTGAAATAGGTGAGCACACGGTCATCCCTGATATCCTGATAGTTCATGGGGGCGTCGGTACCAGCCCTGGCATCCGGCACATCCATCAGCCTGTTGTTGTGGATCTGCCATCCTGATGGAAAGATCTGACTCAGAGCCAGTTCCTGCATCACCTCGGAGGTGGGGTTGGTAATGGTAACTTTTGCCATGAAATCCCTGCCCTGGACAATATTACCCGGATCCATCGGCTGGTTGGTCATGTTGAAGTACTCCACTTTCATGGCGATCTTTTTGTTGGAAGCGGTTTCGTTACCCGGAAGGGGTACGCCACGCAAGGTAATTTTCACCGTGAGCGGGGTGGTGCCTGAGTTCTTCACCGTCAGCTTCCCCGTTGGATTTTTTCCAATGCCATCCACAGGGTGTTTTGATATCGCCTTATCGGTTTTTACTTCGATGGATTTTCCGTTGTATTGCCAGGTGCATGCGATCCCCGATCCCCCTGGCTGGTTTTTGTAATAGCCTGATATCGCAACAAATGCGTAAGCGGTAGCCTGGGTGTTGTAGTAGCTGTCGTTGTTCAGAATCTTCACAATCTCCTTCACTTCATTGAATGCACCGTTGAAATTTCTGAGCAGCACCATGGTTTCGGCTGCCATCGCCCGGTCGCGGAGCGGGCTTCCGAAGGTATAGCCATATTCATAGTAGGTGGGCACAATGGCCGAAAGCCCTTCTACGAGCCCCTGGGCGGTTTTCACTTTACCTGCCAGGGCATAGGCTGCCGCCAGCCTCCACCGTGCCTGTGGTGTAAGTTTGGCAAGCCCTTTCAGCCGGTTCATGGCACCCATCTCGGGTGCTCCGGCAAGGGCAAGGGTGTAGAGTCTGTAAGCTTGCATCAGGTCATCCTGACGGTAGGTGAGCGACTGCTGCCAGCCGTTGGCAATTCGCCGCTGCGTGGCAATCCAGTTGCGCTTCATCCCCTGAGGCAGGGTAAAACCCCTTCGCTCTGCTTCAATCATAAAATGGCCGGCCCAGGTGTTGGCCCAGTCATTGCGATAGTTGCTGTTGGGCCAGTAAGAGAATGATCCATCGTTGTTTACATAGGATATCAGCTTCTGGAGTGCCGCTTTTACGTGGTCGTCGGTTTGTTTCAGGCTCCGCTGATCCAGATACACCACATCCTTCAGCAGCAGTTGCGGGAATGCTGCCGAAACGGTTTGTTCGAGGCATCCGTGCGGGTAGCGTATCAGGTAGTCGAGCCGCTGCCCCAGGTTCAGGGAGGGGATGGTGGAGAACTCTACTTCGGCACTGTTGGTGCCGGCAATCCCCGACAAGGCGAGCTCCTCCGTCATGGTCTGGCCGGCGGGGATGGTCTTTTCAATCACCTTCACCTCCGGCAGGCTCGGATTCCTCACCTCCAGATGAATGGTGTGCCTGGCACTCTTTCCGCCACTGGTTGCCACAATGTCAACAGAAGCCTTTCCAATCTGATTTTTTACCTTCAGGTTGAAGTGTGTAACCTGGTCGCCCGGGGCTGAAAAATTCAGGGTCTGGGTGCCATTCCCCTGCAGCTCGAACAGCCCTGAGGGGGTTATGGTAACCTTCACCTCCTGAATATCTTTCTCCATCGCAAAAACGTTCACTGGCAGCGCCACCGTTTCGCCCGGTCCTGCTACCCTGGGCAGGGTTCCCAGCACCATCAGCGGGCTTTTCACTTCCGCAGTCTTCTCCGCATTGCCGTAAGCTCCGTCATAGCCTGCTACTACCATCACCCGCACCGATCCCACATACTGCGGCATCCTGAAAGTGTGGGTTTCCTTCTTTCCTGCCTCCAGGAATACAGGCCCAAAAACCTTTACCACCGGAGTAAAACGCCTCGTTTTTTGCTTGTCGTAGTTTACCCGGGTATCACCCCCCCCAATGCTTAAAAGTCTCGGAAAACCTCCCGTCCATGCTCCGATCACTTCCGAAAACAAATCCCAGCTCTTTACCCCCAAAGCTTCCCTGCCATAAAAGTAAGTCCAGGGATCGGGCGTTTTGAAATTGGTGAGGTCGAGCAATCCCTCGTCAACAATGGCCAGCGTGTATGCCATGGGCTTGCCCTGGGATTCTTTCACCGTGATAGAAACCTCAGCACCTGATTCCCAGGAAACAGGCATCGAAATTTCCGGCTTCAGCCGCGATCCGGGGTTCTCCACCATCACAGGAACCACACCGTACATCCGCACAGGCATGTCGTTCATAGTCTGGCTGTGAGGTTGCAGCAGGGTGATGTGTACATATACATTGGGCGACATCTCGG
>CAZJZF010000110.1:0-7307 GCA_964550385.1 uncultured Lentimicrobiaceae bacterium
ACAACCCCACATTGCCAACACTTACTTTCTATTGCATTGCAATAGCCGGGTATCTGTGCCGGCATGCAGGAAAGAAGACGCTTATGATCGCTGCTAAGGGGAAAAGAAGAGATTTCCTAGAAAACTTGTTTCAGAAACTGGACAATATAACCCCAGAAACACGATTTATACCAGAGAAAAAATTCCTAATGCATTAATCAGGATCATAATATCTTTACATGAAAATTCCTGTATGCCTTTACATTGGCACCAACGTAATTTCATCATTAACCAACACACTATTTGCCGTGAAAATAGGTGTTTACACTGGCTATAGCCAACATCATTCATTGATCAGGTCTGCGTTTTTTCCCAACAGACTTTTGGCATGGTGCATCATTTCAATGGGAATGGTCTTCCCTTTGTTTGCAAAAGCCCAAATGCAGGAAGTAACCCGCTTTGCCAAATTCGAGAAAACCATTGACACGGCCGATATCCTGGATCCGACTATAAAATACCTTGCCACCCGGAGAATTTATAATGATACAGCAGATCAAACGGTGTACAATAAAGATTCCATCTATCTGGAAGCCACCTTCCATTCAAGCGATGGCAACATAAAAACCCTGAATGGCTTCTATTTCGAAGAATGGATGTTTATTGATGCCGACCCCGATACGCAGTGGAAATATCTGGCATGCCAAAGGCTACAACGGAATACAATGGCATGCTGGAAAGTTCGGTTTACACCCGAGGTTGAAGGTTTGTACCAATACCATTTCAGGTTTGTAGCTCCGGGTAGAAATATTACCCTGAATGTGGATTCGGGGAGCTTTCTCTGTATCCCTGCCTTGAATGAGAAAAATGGGTTTATCAGGATGGAGAATAAAGAGTATTTTGTCCATTCCGATAGGACAACATTCAATTCACTGGGTATCAATACCTATTCCTATCCTCAATGGAGAATAACTGCACCTGTTGCAAACTACTATGATACTTTGTTTGCACGAATCAGTCAAAATGGCGGCAATACTGCCCGAATCGGAATCGATTTTTATGGTGGTATAGCCCTGGTTGGATGGCGGACTTTACCCTATGCAAATCAGCCTTACCCCGAAAGTGGGTATCATTTACGTGACCTCAGCCAGGCCGATGCCTTTTGTCTGGATACAATTGTTGCCCTGGCAGAAAAACACAATATCAGGTTGCATATCAGGTTTTTCTATGGTGACAGTTTTGATGATATCAACACCTTCAAAGTTGATTCCGTTACAAATGATACCACAAGCATTTGGAGAAACTACAATGCATTTAACATCAACCGTAAAATGCCATTCCCTCACCCTGATACAATTGACAAAGGAATGTGTAACAACATCAACGATTTCTTTGCCAATGCCGAAGCTATAAAAATTCAGAATGATCTGTACAGATACCTGATCGATCGTTGGGGTTACTCCCCCAATATCAGCGTTTGGGAGATTATGGCGGAATGCGATAAACCTGGTATGAATTACTCCCTGCTAGCTCCCTGGCATGCTACCAAAGTTCAGTTGATTAAGGATTATGATATTTATAACAGAGCAGTTACAACCTCCTTTACCACACATATGGTTGATAATCATCTTGTTGCTGATTTTATGAATGTTCTAAATTATCTCGATTATATACATATCCACCGGTATCTTGGCAATTGGGTCGACACTTTTCAGAGCCTTTCCCATGCAGGTTTGTTGTTCGAGGTTTGCAAAGATTTCAGGGCTAAAAACTATTTTGGTAATCAGAAAAAAGCTGTTCTGATAACCGAAAGTGCTAATTATCACGGCATTGACGACACTACCTATCGACCAAATCCGCAGATTTGCAGTTATGAGCGATGGGATAGCATGGCTTTGGGATTTCATCAAACCCTGTGGTCAAGTCTAATGTTTGGCACCGTGGGACCCTATTTTGACTGGATTACTGATTCGTTTATTGATAAAGACCATCCGGGGGTACCTGCATCCCACCATATGAAACAGTTCCATGGTATCAGCAAATACATGCAATTGATGCCTGCATTGGGAAAATTCGATCATGTACCAATAAGGATTGATACCACTTCAAGTATTTGGGGTTACATGCTTAAAACCCCCGAAAACCAGGCTTTGTATGGCTATATCTATGACAAAAACTTCTACCTGAACCGGTTTATCCGGTTGGCACTGGATTCAATGAGTATAAAAAATGATTATACCCCCTGGAGATCCAAACATCTGTACCTGGGCGATTTTAACCCGGCTCATAAACCGGCAAGGGCATCTGCCAGTAACCTGTTTGCTATCCATGACTCACTGCTCAATGCAGGCAAACATAAAATCCGCTGGGTGGACACAGAAACCGGTGAAGTGGTAGCCACCGACTTTGCAGATATACAAACGGGTAATCATCTTACCCTAAAAATACCAGAGGTGCTGGCTGGATCAAATTATGGCGACGCTGCATTAATCATCGAACCTACAGAAGCCGGCTGGGACAACGAACCACTGGCTAATCCATCGGAACCGCTGGTCAATGGCTCCAGGATCCTTTACTCCAAAGGAAAACTGTTTTACATCAACGGAACCCATGGGAAACCCGGATGGATCAGAAACCTGACCCAGGACAGCTGGACAGACAGCATTATTAATCAGCAGGCTGCCCAGACCTTTTTCCATGGTTTTGATATAAACCCGGTAACCGAAGACCTGTATTATCCCAATTATCAGGGGCAGCTTTGTATGCTCACAAAAGGCAGCAACGGATCCTACACCTATGCCATGGTTGACAGCACCAACTATCTGGTTAACAGCACAGATGAAATTCACCACGGATCGAGTGGAAGGCTCTACTTCGCGAATGCACAGGAACAGGGGAAAATGAGCATGATTTACCCATCAGGAGGGCAATGGCAACCTCCTGTAACATTGAATTCGTCGGCACCGGCAGCAGCTGGTTCCAGAGGGTTTGTGGTGAAACAGGGCAGCAGTGATACGCTGTTCTACTTCGATGCAGATGGGTATGTTATTCATATATACCAGGATGGACAGGGGAACTGGCAATACAATTCCACCGTACAGGATGCCAATGCCAAAGGGCGTACTTTTTCCGAAATCCTTTGCGGAAAAGGCAACGACCTGTTCTTTATCAGAGAGGCTGGGGATATATGTGTACTTACCAGATATAACAACGGATGGGATATCTGGCTGGTAAATGAGAACGCCCCTAAAGTACTGTCAGGAACAGGCTTTGCAGTGGATACCGTGAACGGATATGCCCTCTGGTATGCAGGCACAGACCGGAATATCTACAAACTCTACGATGATGGAACCAGGTGGGTGTGGCAACAATTTAATATTCAGAACTCTGCTTCTGAAGGTGTGAAGGATAGCAGCGATATTGTGGTTGCCAATGAGCAGGTGTTTTATGTCGCCAAATCTGATGGTAAAATACACCGCCTGCGGCAGGTTTATGAGGTTCCGTTTACTGTAAGTGGCTCAACAGCAAACCAATACAACGCCTGGGATCTGCCCGGTGTTGATGGCAATGAAAGGGTGTACAAGTTCTACCTTCCTGAAACCCGTTCCATTGATGCAACAACCTGTGATACTGCCACGAACTACAATACAAAAATTGCCATTTACAAAGGAGATGGCACCTCCACCGGCTACAGCAACGATACCTACGAATGCATGTATGCCGGTTCCTTTTCAACCCTGAAAAACATGCTGCTTACCGAAGGGCACTATTTTGCCGTAGTTGATGGTGCACTTGGCGCTACCGGAGATTTTAAGCTGATGGTGGAAGATCCATGCCAGGGTTTAAAAAATATGGATGGGATTGGACTCATCAACAGCGAAACCTGGGCAGGAAACAGCAGGGTATGTGGTGGACTGGAGATACCTTCGGGAGTAACACTTACCGTGAAATGCACCGTCCGGTTTCAGGAACACGCCAAAATCCAGATTCAACCCGGGGGTAAACTCATCCTTGACGGCGGCACGCTTACAGCGGTAGATTGCGCCGACAGCTGGGAAGGAATTCAGGTGCTGGGAGACCCCGAACTTCAGCAGTTGCCTGCCAACCAGGGAGTACTGGAAATTGTACATGGCGGCACCATCAGCAGGGCAAAGTATGCCATTCAGGCTCCGGGTCGTATCTTTGCAGAATCGGTGTCGTATGAAGACCTGGGCGGTGGCATACTGAAACTCGATTCTGCCCGGATCATCAACAACCAGAACGGCATCTGGATCGGGCGGTACGAAAACAAACGAACAGTGAGCGGTGTAACAAAGATCATGGACAACGTGAGCTACATCCGCAACTGCCGTTTTGAAAACAACCAGCAGTATTCGATGGACAAGATTCCGGGATGTCACATAGGCCTGCATGGCGTTAAAAGGGTTAAAATTGAAGGCAATACCTTTGAAAACAGCATCAGTTCCCTATACTGGAACAACGGAAACGGCATCGAAAGCTTCGATGCCGAGTTGTGGGTAACCGAAAGGTGCGCCAGCCAGCAGACCCCCTGCCCTGCCACCGTTCCCAAGACCTTTAAGGGGCTCAACTACGGCATCAGGGTGTGGGGTTCAACGCCGGGCAATCCTGTAACCATTCGTGGTAACCTGTTCGACAATGTGTACCGGAGCATCTATGCCAACGGATGTACGCGTACCATCATCCACCAAAATACCATCAAAGTTCCCAACCAGCTTTTCAACTACAACCCGCCCATTTCAACGGCCAAAACTTCCCAGAACGACAAAGCTCCTTACGGCATCTACCTCGATTACTGCACCGGTTTTGAGGTGCAGGAGAACACCCTGTCAACCCCGGCCTCGTATGGCCTGAACGACAGCACCCACGCCCTCATCATCAACAACTCAGGCCCCAACAGCAATGAAATCTATAAAAACACCATCCACGATTTCAGGTATGCCCTGGCGCCACAGAATCAGAACAGATCAAACGATCCATTTGTTGGATTGAAGCTCAAGTGCAACGAGATGGACACCAACTACCGCGATGTGTTTGTCTCTTCCGACCCTACCCTACCCATCAAGGGAGTATGTTTTTACCAGGGAGCCGAATCGGGAAGCAACAGTTTTGGTGCCGGCAACACCTTTACCGCTGCCAGTGCCAACG
This sequence comes from uncultured Lentimicrobiaceae bacterium, assembly GCA_964550385.1. GTDB lineage: Bacteria > Bacteroidota > Bacteroidia > Bacteroidales > SKPS01 > SKPS01. The sequence goes on from CAZJZF010000110.1 coordinate 5,143, forward strand.
ACCGGCAGTTCTGCAACGCAGGGATGGATCCTGTGATCTATTATTATTTCGATGGACAGCAAAATCAAATACCTTATTATTCATCAAATATAACATCTAATAAAGGTAAATACTGGGATTCAACTTCACAATGTCTTTCAAAAATTCCAACCAACTTCGTGGCATTGAACTCAAAATACTCAGAACTTGCTGTTGCACAGGCAGAACTGAACTCTTCGGTTCTGATCAGAAATATATACATCAATGGGGGCCAGCAAAATCTGGAGCAAACCGTTAAGTTAACACTCCCATGGGAAGCGTATGAGATGTACAACGAACTAATGCTTGAATCACCATACCTGAGTGAAGAGGTGCTGATAGCCGCCATTGAAAATAGTGTGTTTTCCGACCTTATGATTAAACTCATCTGCATTGCCAATCCCCAATGCACGCGAATGCCGGAGGTGATGGAAGCCTTGTACAACCGGTATCCCCCCATGCCTGAAACCTATATGGAGCAGATCATGGATGGAGGAGAAACGGTATCACAACTTGAAGTACTGGAAGGCAATGTATCCGAAAGCATGCACCAGGTTGAACAGATCATCAACCAGATCAAACGGATCTATGAAATCGATTCGGCCAATGCCTGGTCTGAAGATAGCTTAATGAGCCTGTTGTCCTGGCACCACAATCTGTTTAGTAAATATGAACTAGCCATAAAATACCTTTACAATGGTGACACAGAGCTTATGGATGACCTTTTAGATGCACTACCTGATGAATTTGGAATGGAGGATCCTGAATGGGCAGCGCATCTGGACTATGTGGAATACCTGGAACTACTTGATTTGTTAAGAGAAGAGGAGCGTTTACCAATTGAACTAACCGGAGAAGAGGTTGAAGGGCTGCTGACATTGGCGGCCAATGATCGAAGTTATACAGCGGCTTGGGCAAGAACAATGTTAAAACTTTCAGACGCTGGCTACTTGTATCAGGAGCCGATCTTGATTGACCAGGAATACAGTCCCAGAAAAGGGCGGATCAGATCATCAAAAGCCAATGTGCTTCAAGCGCTAAAGGTATATCCCAATCCTGCCCAAACCTATGTGAATGTCGATATCTCTGATTTTGCCATTGCTAATAACGACTTTCTCAAAGTTGCTGATCTTAAAGGAAATGAGGTGTGGTTAGCAAACCTTGTTCAATGTCAGCAGGGATGTGTAATAGAGGTAAAGAATTGGAAACCTGGAATATATGTCTTTTCCTATTGGCACAATGGAAAATCCATGGCCACCACAAGGGTTGCCATCCAATAGGCATGGTTCAATTAGTTAAACCGTAATTGCATATTGAGCCATGAAGAAAATTCAAACATTACTGTTAATTTTAGGAATGTCATTTTCGCTGACAGCACAAAACCACTATTTCAATAAGACACTCTTATCCGGTTTTGCTGAGCAAAGTGTTGGGATGGTTGCTGTGGGATCAAACTATTGGATTTATGGTGAACAAATGGATAGCTCCACAAGCAAACAACACGTTTTTCTTTACAACCTTGATTCACTGGGGAATATTTTGTTAAAATCCTCATGGGGTGATTCTACTTTGACCTTTGTTGCAACTTTCAAAGGTGGGATAGAAAAAACTGCTGGAAATACATTTGAACTTGGGGGCACTATTGGGGACTCCTCGGTTGTATATGGTTTCTTAATGAAGGTCAATGAAAATGGTGATTCCTTGTGGATGCACAGGTATTTGGATACGATCAGCATACGCCCGGGAAGCTGGCTTAATATCAGAACTATGCGTCAAACACCAGATTCCGGTTTTATTCTGGCGGCACAGATCTATGGAGACCAACCGATGGAAACACGCTGCATGCTGATTAAGACTGATAGTCTGGGAAATATGCAGTGGTACAACAACTCCTACTATTCCTATAACATCGAAACACAACCCTGGGAGATCGTAGTTACCCCGGATTCCGGATATCTTGTGGTGGGCTACAAATGGGATGGATATGACCAGAACGGCTGGATCCTGAAAACTGACAAGTTCGGTACCTTGCAATGGCAAAAGGTGCTGGGTGGACAATATGATGACTTCATTTATGCGTCTTGCATCACGTCGGATGGAAACATTGTGGTGGTGCTGAACGATCAGTTCCAGGATGTGGGTTATAA
>CAZJZF010000111.1:0-7265 GCA_964550385.1 uncultured Lentimicrobiaceae bacterium
ATTCCTTTTCGGTAGCATTCATGTGTCATACAGGAATCGGCACCATGCCCATCATGTATTACGGAAACCGGGAACAGCGTGAGAAGTACGTTACACGTCTGGGTTCAGGTGAGTTACTTGGCGCCTATTGTCTTACCGAACCCGGTGCCGGCAGCGATGCCAATTCCGGGAAAACCAATGCTGTTCTGAGTGAAGATGGCAAACATTATATCCTGAACGGCCAGAAGATGTGGATCACGAACGGTGGTTTCTGCGATACCCAGGTGGTTTTTGCAAAGATTGACAGCGACCGCATCCTCAGTGCTTTCATTGTTGAAACCACCATGCCGGGTGTTGTCATTGGTCCGGATGAAGTGAAGATGGGTATCAAAGGGTCTTCCACCACCCAGATCTATTACAACGACGTAAAGGTTCCTGTTGAGAACCTCATCGGAAAAAGAGGTGACGGCTTCCGGATTGCGCTCAGTATTCTGCATATGGGTCGTATGAAACTGGGAGCCAATGTTATAGGTGCCTGTAAAACCACTATCACCCAATCGGTGCAATATGCCAATGAAAGGAAACAATTTGGCACGCCCATCGCGAATTTTGGAGCCATCAAGTACAAGCTTGCCGAAATGGCTATACGCCTCTTTGCTCACGAATCGGCCATTTACCGTGTAAGCAAGGATGTTGATGTGTTGCTGGATGAGTACAAGCAGACCATGGATGATTATGGCAGGGCTGCAAGTGAGGCCATCAGTCATTTTGCTGTTGAGGATGCCATCCTGAAAGTATATGGTTCAGAAGTGCTTGACTACGTTGCCGATGAAGGGGTACAGATTCATGGCGGTATGGGCTATTCAGCTGAAATGCGCGTTGAACGCGGTTACCGCGATTCCCGCATCAACCGCATCTTTGAAGGCACCAATGAAATCAACCGTTTACTGGTGGTAGAAAGCTCTGTGAAATATGCAAGGAAGGGTCTGTATGACTTGTTTGGCGAAGGGGAAAAGGTGTATGCCTCTATGAACGAGCTGAAACCGCTGGTTTCCGGTGAATATTTCGACACAAAATTTGGTGCAATCCGCAATTTTAAAAAGGCTATCCAGCTGGTGATGTACTGCTTCACTTCAGCCATTAAAAACTACAGTACCGAGCAGGAGATTCAGAATAACCTCGCCGATATGATCATGGATTTGTATGCAACCGAATCGATGGCTCTGAGGGTTGCCAGGTTTACCGGACTGAAGAGTGCTGAAATGCTGGAGGTGTACAAGGCGATGCTGGACGTGAAAGTATTTGATGCAGCTAGCGTAATTCGCAAAAATGCAACTGATGCCATTGCTTCGTTTTCCGACAACATGGATGAGGCAGATAAACTGATTCGCGCTATTGAAACCCTCACACTGGTACCTCTGGTAAATGTACGCAATGCCCGCAGGCAAGTCGCTGATGTCCTCATTGGTGAAAACAAATATTGCTTTTAAGAAAACTTGAAAAACTGGGCTGATATTTCCTGGTCGCCAGCGGTGGTTGCCGAAAACCAACAGCTGGCTGAAGGAGCCTTTTTGCTGAGGTTTCGCAGGGATTTTAGCTTTCAGGCCGGACAGGTTGTGGCACTGGGCACCAGCCCCGATCTGGCACCCAGGTTGTACAGCATCGCCAGTGGCGAGAATGATCCCTTTGTTGATATACTTTTTACAGAAAAATCGGGCGGTTCACTTACTCCGATGATGTCGAGGTTAAATCCCGGCGACAGTCTGATGGTATCTAAGCCTTTTGGTACCTTTACCAGAATCCGCAATGGATCGGTGCTGGTTGCGGCAGGTACCGGACTGGCACCTTTCATCTCGGTAATCAAATCCGGCAAAGCGGAGGATGCAACCCTTATACATGGAGTGAGTTATCCGGAATACTTCTATTTTGCGGACTATCTGATTGAGAATCTCGCAGAAAGATACCACCGTTGCTGTTCCCGTATGGAAGGTGAAAAGTGGTTTCATGGCAGAGTCACCGGTTTTCTGAAACAATGGGAAGGCATCGATCCTGCCAAAATCTATTACCTTTGCGGCAGTGCAGAAATGGTGGTGGATACCCGCGACACCCTGATCGCCAAAGGAATACCCTTTGGCAATATTGATGCAGAGATCTTTTTCTGAACCGGAACCACCCATGCAAATACCAGAAAACCCGGTAACCTTAAAACCTCTGTTTGGTCTCACCCTGAACCAGCTTGCAGAGCTTGTAAAATCCGAAGGTCTGCCCGGCTTCACAGCCAAACAGATGGCCGACTGGCTATACCGCAAGGAGATCGATGACATTGCCGCGATGACCAACCTGCCGGCAAAGACCCGTGAGATGCTTTCGGAGAAATACCGTTTCGGCACCTCCAGGCCGGTTAAAGTAACGGCTTCTGCCGATGGCACCCGCAAATACCTGTTCAGTGCCGGCAACATGAAGTTCATCGAAGCCGCCTACATCCCCGATCGCGACCGTGCCACACTGTGCGTTTCATCGCAGGTGGGATGTAAGATGGGCTGCCTTTTCTGCATGACCGGCAAACAGGGCTTTCAGGGAAACCTTACAGCCGGCGAAATCGTGAACCAGCTCCGCAGTATCCCCGAATGGCATTCGGTAACCAACATCGTTTACATGGGAATGGGCGAGCCCTTCGACAACCTCGACGAAGTGATGCAATCGCTCGAAATCCTCACTGCACCATGGGGTATGGCTATGAGTCCACGCAGGATTACAGTCAGCACCATTGGAATTATTCCGGGGATGAAGGAGTTTCTGGAACGGAGCCAGTGCCACCTTGCCGTGAGCATGCACACCCCATTCGATGCCGAGCGGCGCAGCCTGATGCCGGTTCAGAACGTTTACCCGTTGCTGGAAGTAGTAAACGAAATCCGGAAATTCGATTTCTCGGGGCAACGCAGAGTTTCATTCGAATACATTATGTTCGACGAGGTGAATGACAGCCCGGCACATGGACGGGAAATTGCACGGGTGCTGCACGGACTTCCTTGTCGAGTGAACCTCATACGGTTCCATCCGATTCCTGACACACCACTTGCCGGATCGCCCGATCACCGCATCGTTGAATTCCGTGATTACCTCACCGCCAAAGGGATACATACAACCATCCGGGCTTCCAGAGGCCTTGATATCCAGGCTGCCTGCGGGCTGCTGTCGACGATGAATAGTCGGGAGTCGATAGTCGGGAGTCGATAGTCGGGAGTCGATAGTCGGGAGTCGATAGTTGGTAGTCAGGAAAATTAGAAATGAGAAATTAGAAATTAGAAATGGGGAGTGAAGTGCCCTGTGTTCTGAGGAGTGAAGGCCTCAAAATTTTATTATTTTATTGAATATCAGTTTGTTTCACGCAAAGAGGCAAAAGAATTCAAAGACGCAAAGGCTTATGAGTTTGGTTTGTATTTAATAAGTACGTATATTTGTACCTGTTTAATTACTTAAAAAACCCAGCCATGATAGCTGCAAACTACACGGAATTCAGAACTGATCTGAAAAAATACCTCGACAGGGTTGAGGAAAGCAACGAGATGATCATCGTTAAACGGGGATCAGGCAAAGGGGCTGTTTTACTTTCGCTGGAAGAATTCAATTCCATGATGGAAACCCTTCATTTGCTCAGCTCGAAGGCAAATGCTGCCAGGCTTTTTGAGTCTATTCAACAAATGAAGGCAGGTGAGGTAAAAACCCGGACCAGCATTGAATCATTATGAGGATCATCTTTTCAAAAAATGCCTGGGAAGATTATACCTTCTGGGGGTTGAACGACCGGAATACCCAATTGAAAATCAATGATCTGATTAAAGAAATCCTCAGAACCCCATATTTGGGAAAGGGAAGTCCGGAATCCCTCAAACATGATCTGGCAGGATTATGGTCCCGCAGGATCATCAGGGAACACCGGTTGGTATACCAGGTTAACGAAACCGATGTGTTGATTTACAGCTGCAGATTCCATTACGAGATCTAATCCTGATTTTCCCTGTTCGTTTTGGCAAACCGTTTAAACAGAAAATAGAACGGAATCCCCAATGCCATCAACGACAATCCAATTGCCGCTTCTCTGGGTTTGGCGGCGATGGTGTTGATAGTTAAGGCGATACAGAAAAGCACAAACAGGGCGGGAACCACAGGATAACCCCATACTTTGTAGGGTCTTTCCAGGTTGGGTTCGCGGATGCGCATGACAAATACCCCGGCAGCGGTGGCTCCGTAAAAAATGAAAGCAGCAAAGATGAGCGTATCGGTAAGCTGGTCGAAATTACCAGACAGTACAAGGATGCAGGCCCAGATCCCCTGGAACCACAAAGCATTGCCCGGCACCCTGGCTTTGTTGATTTCGCCGGCTTTCCGGAAGAAGAGGCCATCGTTTGCCATGGCAAAATAAATGCGGGAACTGCTTAGCACCGTGGCATGCGCACAGCCCAGAGTTGTGATGAGAATAAGCAGTGAAATGGCAAGAGCGCCCGCCGGTCCACCAATAGCACGCATTACTTCCACCGCTGCAATCTGGTTTTGGGAATTATAGATGGCAGTAAGCTCTTCTGTCGACAGGATCGACAAATAAGCTGTATTCACCAGTAAATAGATGGCAATAACCCCAAAGAGGCCGAACATAAGGCTCAGTGGCACATTCCGTTTGGGATTTTTGATCTCTCCGGCTACAAAACCCACCGAATTCCACCCTTCGTAGGCCCAGAACGCAGCAAGCATGGCCGAGAACATGGCGCCAAATCCAGTGGCTCTGAACGAGGGAGTAACCTCGAACACCTGTTGCAGTTCTGATCGCGGAGAGGAGAGTCCGAATGCCGTTATGACCAGCAGGCTTGCACCCACCAGCAGCAACAGCAACGTACTGAACCGCATTCCAGTGCGGATTCCCAGCGTATTGAACCAGGTTAATGCCACAATCAGCCCGATGGCCAGCAGCTTTACGCTGAATCCCGCAAAAGGATAAAAGACTCCACCGATATTGTAATCTGCCATAGTGGGCAATACTTCGGGAAGTTGTGCCACGCTGTTCACCGACTGGGCAAACACATAGGCAAGCGAAGCCACGGATGCGGTGCGGATGGTGGCAAAACTGGCCCAGCCATACATAAAGGAGATAAACCGGTTGTAAATCTTTTTAAAATAAACAAACTCGCCACCCGTATCGGCCAGCATTCCGGCCAGTTCGGCATTGCTCAATGCTCCAAAAAGGGTGATGATCCCGCCCAGAATCCAACAAACCAGCACCAAAAGTGCCGAATCGAGCTCCGCGGCCATGGGGGCTACCTTTTTATACACACCGGAACCGATGATGTTACCGATGACCACCACCACGGCTAGTTTTACGCCAAGGGAGCGATCCAGGGTTTGTGTTTTAGGGAGGGAAACAGACATGTTTAATTAGAAATTAAAAATTAGAAATTAGAAATTCCGGTAGGGTCAAGGCATGCGTTGACCCTACTGTCGCATGCGTTGACCCTATTCATTATTCCGTTACAAATGTTGTTTTATAAACCCGGCGATTTCGTTCATGGCATCGGTGGCTTCGGGGAACATCGGGGCAAGCAAAGGGTAGCAATGTATCTGCCGGCGACCTTCGATAAACCGCACATTCACACCCGCATCGGCTGCCTTTCGGGCAAACGATTTCCCGTCGTCGAACAGTTCATCGTCGGTGCCGGCAATGATCAGGAGTGGCGGCAATCCGGCCGGGTTGCCAAACAAGGGTGAGATGCAGGGGTCTGTCGGATCATGATCGCCATAATAGTGTTTGCTGAAGACGAACCAGGAGTCGAGGGGTGCCAGGGAGTAACGGTTTCTGGTCTGGTACGATTCACCTGAGCAGGTAAGATCGGTCCAGGGGCTCATGGACACAGCAGCTGCTGGGAGGGGCAGGCCAAGATCCCTAACCCTGAGCAGGGCAGCCAGCAAAAGTCCTCCGCCGGCCGACTCACCGGCCCATGCGACCTGCCGGCTGCTATAACCATTTTGGAGAAGCCATTGGTAGATGGCAACGGTATCGTCGAGTGCGGCAGGAAACGGATGTTCGGGGGCCAGGCGGTACTCGAAAAGCAGGCATGTAACACCTGTGGTAACGGCAAACTTCGAAACAATAGCCCGGTGGTCGCTGCAGGATCCGGAAACATAACCCCCTCCGTGCACATACAGAATCAGCTTTTCGGGATCTGCCCCCCGGGGTTGCAGCCATTCAGACTCCATGCCGGCAAGCTTTTCCCGACGAACAAAAATTTCCGGAGGCAACTTGGCCATCCGGGCGGCCCCTTTTTCGCATTGTTCACGAAATCCGGCAATGGAGGTGTTCATGTCGAACCGTTCTTTCCTCCTACTGCCGGAAAGAAGATGGCGGTTTCGCAAAAGAAAATTGATCAGGATGCTGCGTGTACTCATAATTCCGAATCGTTGCATTAGGATATTGCAACATTACGGAATAAATCATTGTGCAGAAGCCTGCATGATAAAATCGAATTTGCGGTAGGTTGAATTGGATTCTCCCCAGATATGCAGAGAGATCGATTTGTTGTCGAGCGTTCCGGCCATTTGGGTGCCTTTTGCAAGAGGGAATGGAGAGGTGATGATGATTCCAGCCACATCATCCCAAGCCCAAAGAATATTCCCTGCCGCTGCCTCCGGAAGATGCATGTCGGATAAAACTCCTGCAAGCTGGCCGTTGTTAAAATTTATATCCCAATATTGGAGCAACAGATTTCCAGTGCTGGTGATGAAGAGCATGGCGGAAATGATATCAATATGCCCCTCCTCATCGGTTGTCAGATCCCTGTCGGGGCCAATCATCAGATTGAAGGCATTGGATTCCCTGTTGTTCCCCTCCTTCAGGTAAGGACCAGTAATGGCAACCACCGGAAACTGGTAGCTCTTCTCTTCGATAAACACATCCTGTCCGGAGACTATATCGTAATCGTAATAGCGGATAGTCATTGTTCCGGTTCCCTTGTACTTGGTTTCGTTTTTCCCGGGCAAATCGCCGTTCTGATCTTTACACTTGAAAAAGGTGATACACAACAGAAAAACAATGAACAAAAGACCCGATGCTTTCATCGCTTCAAGATTTTAAATCCACCATAAAGGTATAAAAAGATCGGGAAAACCGAACTACGATTCCGATAAAAAGGAAAACAATGACAGTTCTCGAAATGACCTTTGATACTGCTGTCAATCAAGAGGCCTGGCTATTATGCACAACAAGCCTTCAGGATATTTGATAATTTTTTATCTTTGTT
>CAZJZF010000112.1:0-7262 GCA_964550385.1 uncultured Lentimicrobiaceae bacterium
GATCAGCAATGGTTGATTTGCAGTTTTCATAAGGCAATAGCTTTAAATTCACAGCACAAATTTAAGGATATAGATTGAAACATACAAATATTTTTCAACTAATATCTTTAATTCAGCGAAACCTGATCAGAACCGCTGTTTTTATTTGACCGTTCAGATGATAGGATTTAAGAGCATCCATATCCAGAACCTGACGCAGGCGGGTGATACCATGCTTCATGGAAACGATACCGTGCTTCTGCTTTATTCAACCATTGGAATATCTGATCCGGTTCATCAGGATAATGATGTGCTGATCCTTCGCCCGGCATTTCCCAACCCATTCAATGGAACTACGACCATTGGATTTTGCCTGGCACAGCAGGAGCAGGTAAGCCTCGGACTGTATGATCAATGGGGGCGTGAGGTTGCAAGGTTTGAAGAGTTGTTTCCTGCCGGGGAACACGAGTTTAAAGCGACTATTTAGGAAGATGACACCGTTCAATTCACAGATTTGTCCGCTAATTCCCCAACCAAGCATGAACCTTAAGTTTTTCCGTACTTTTAGCAAATGAAAAGCAAAGTTGCTGTGTTTTTAGTAATCATTGGACTGGTTGCCCGATGAACGATGCCAGAGGAACCGTCAGAACGTTAGACCAATGCAAGGTATGGCTGTGTGATAAGTGCAAGGATTCCATAGCCGCGAGCCCCCCAAACTCAACCTCCTAAACTACCTCGACTTCCTAAACCACCGAAGCCACCCTCCTGAAAGATCTAAACATCCTAAACCATCAACTCCCCAAACCACAGAACAGGATGTCTCAAAAGGCATCCTCTTGTTTTCTTAGTCCGTTTTAAAGGATGCCCTCTTATGTCAATCTCTTTCCACCTAAATAATTGATTATGATCATTTAAATTAATATTTTGGTAATAACATTTAATTGTAGATCGACAGCGAAATGCTCACCAGTTAATGTGTAATTTTAAGGCGTGGTTTTGAGAAAGCTGTTTCATAAAAAAAATAAACTTTCGGATGAATCTGTTCAAATATGCAACCTTCCTTTTTGGGGTTTCTTTGACCCTTTTTTTCATCAAAGATGCCCAGGCTCATCACAAAATCATGGATACTTGGGATGATGGCAACGATGCGCGTTGGTGCTCAAACCCATCGGGGCCGGTGCCAACAGGCCCGTTGCATGGCACTTATACGGTCGGTGGTGCCAATGCCGACTTTGACTCTTTGATCCATGTAATCATGGCATTAAATGCCTATGGCGTTGACAGCACGGTGGTATTCAACATCCTGCCCGGGATTTATGATGAAAAACTCTACCTTTCATCGATTAGCGGTACCAACCCGGACCATACCGTTACCTTCAGGGGTGCTGGTGCACTAACGAAAATTAAAACGCTAACAGACCAGGCCCATCAGGATGTGATTCGATTGTCGGGAACTAAGCATGTGATCTTCGACAGCCTGTGGATCGAGTCCACAGCTCCGGATAGCACTTGTGTCATCAGGTTTTTTAACGGAAGCGATTCCAATGTAGTTAGAAATTGTTCGGTGATCGTTGCTCTAAATACTTACAATGCAGATGGGATCCTGTTTGCAGGAACCTTATCGGGTCATGATACCGGGGGCACCGCAAATCATAATCGAATTGAAAATAACTACATTTCAGGAGGCTTCACCTGTATTTTTCTCAGAGGGGATTCAAATTATGCAGGAAATAATGTCATTACAGGGAATGAGTGTGTGCAATTCACGAAATATGCGATTTTTTGCTATTACCAGGAAAAAATATGGGTCGAAAAGAATTTTATTCATGATCCGTATGGCTTTAATGTAGAAGCCATCAGGTTGGAGTACCTGAAAGGCTGGTCTATTATTGAAGGCAACAAAGTACATTGCAGTGCAGTCACTTCAGTCATTGGAATCGCAACTTATAACGTTAATACCCAATTTTCCCTGCTGTCAGACAGTTGTTTGATTGCAAATAACATGATCAATATTCTTGATGGCACCTTTTCCTTCGGAATGAGCATTGTCCAGCTGCACAATGGTAAGATCCTCTCCAACACGGTCAATTTAAGATGCAAGGATCAGTCAACGGCATTTCAATATTTAAATGGAGACAGCGTCATCGTTGAAAATAATATTTTTACCAATTTCGGTTCGGGTTATGCACTTGTTGTTACGAACGCATCAGGCAATCTGAAAAGTGATTTTAACGACCTCTATTCCCCCCTGGGTTATTTTGCCAAATGGAATAATACGAGTGCAGCGAACCTTCCTGCCTTGCAGGCGATCAGTGGCAAGGATTCCAATTCTGTTTCCGTCGACCCGATGTTTGTTGCTGAGGTTGACCTTCACGTTATCTCACCGTTTTTATACAGAAATGGAAAGCATCATTCAATGGTGCTTTATGATTTTGATGGCGAAACGAGAAATGACCCACCCTGTTTGGGGGCCGACGAGTTTATGCTGGTCCCGAATGATATCGGTATTTTTTCCTGTATCCTTCCGCCCCCTGTATGCCCGGGTGATACAACCGCCCTCGGTGTGGCTGTTTTTAATTATGGCAATGATTCCGTTTTTAATGGCACGGTGCATTGGTCGGTAAACGGAATCTTGCAATCCCCTGCCAGCTTTTCATGCGCAATGTCTTCAGGGGGAGTCGATACCGTCACTTTAGGCTCCTATGTGTTTTATTCAGGCATAACCTATCATCTGGAGTTTTACACATCGAATCCCAATGGAATAAATGATTTGAATCCAGCCAACGATACTATCCATATAAACCCCTTCAAAACAGCCCTGATCGCTGGCACTTACAGTGTTGGCATTTCCCCTTCAGCAGATTTCAATGCTATCGAAACTGCCTTGCAGGACCTGCATGATTTCGGCATTTGCGGCCCCGTCGTTTTTGGCATTGATACAGGCAGCTATTACGCAACATGGATCATTGAAAATATCCCCGGCACAAGCGCCACCAACACGATCACATTCAAATCGATGGATGGGGATAGCAGCAAAGTGATCTTTCATTTTACTGCCATCGGAAACAACAACACAGCCATCACATTGAAGGATCAATCCTACGTAACCATTGAGGGCATCACACTCAACGTCAATGGACCCGATGTTGCCAAAGGGATTGAATTCAAGGGAATATCAAGGTACAACACCATCAGAAGTTGTGTATTCAATTTACAGAAAGTTGTCAATCAGAATATCACAGGCATATACACTGACAATCAGGGCACCGATTTAAGCCACAGCCGGTTCATCAATAATGTTTTCAGAAATGGGCACCACGGGTTTTATTTTTACCTGAACGGATCCTCACCTCGTGGAAATGATTTCTATTTTGAAAACAACCAGTTCCTGGATAATTACAGCAATTGTATTGTGGCTTTTTATGCAGATTCCGTTTTTGTGTACAACAACACTTTTATTCACAATGACAGTTCTGCGAATAAGTCAGCAGTTGTTGTATTTGGAGGTAAAAACACCATCATTCAAGGGAACATGATTCGGTTTACTTCGAATGCTTATGTGAATGGAATTAATTTCTATGATGTTGGCACTACCGGTTCTTTCAGGAACTTGGTTGCCAATAACATGATCTATCTGCATTCACCCAGCCAAAATTGCGGTATGGTCTCGGCTGGGAGCAATATCGATATTTTCTACAATACCGTTAAGATTGCAGCGGGCAACACCCAGGCCACCGGGATAATACTGAATGGATCCGGTTACAATGTCAAAAACAACAACCTGGTTTCAACAGGTTATACCTATTATTTATCCTATCCTACTGCCCCCCAGATTTCAGATTACAATAACTTATACACCACCGGCCCTTACCTGGGATATTATATGGCAAACAGGGCAACCCTGGCAGATTTTCAATCAGCCACCGGCAAGGAAACCAATTCCATCAATGTGTGCCCCAAGTTTTGGACAGGCTCAAATCTGCATTTGTACACAAATGATCTAAACAACATAGGCACCCCTTTAACGGCCATACAAAATGACATTGATGGTGATCAGCGCAATTCAATTTCACCGGATATTGGTGCTGATGAATTTGAACCGGTTATTTTTGATCTTCAAGTTGACAGCATTATCGCTCCCGTCAGTAAGTGCGAAATGTCCCATGAAGATGTCATGGTCAGGTTGATCAATACCGGAACCGATACCCTGTCCGGGAATGCGGTTCTTAAGCTGAGCATTTGTGACGGAACCCCGGTCATATCGGAAAATGCATGGCTTGCCATGAACCCTGGTGACACTATTCTTTATACATATGTAGCCAAACCTTATTTTGGGTCTTTGACAGACAGTGTTTTTAATTTGCTGGCCTGGGTTGAGATGCCCACAGACAGTTTTCCTGCGAACGATACCGCTAGGATCTCTGTATCGAATTTCATCAGGCCGCCTGCCCCATCGGTTACCGGCACCCCGATTGCCTTTGGCAACAGCACCACCATCTCTGCGACTTCCTCATATCCTGTTTATTGGTTTGATGCTGATACTGTCTCTGCGTTGCTTGGCGTTGGAAACACTTACTCCACCGGAAATTTGTTTGACACTACCGTTTTTTACAGCGCAGCCCTTGCTGCAAACGGATGCCTGAGTGCATTTTCGCCAGATACCGTATATGTCACCGGAATTCCACCCATTGAACTGGGCATCAGTGATTTGTATGTTAACGAAGGATGCGGCTCGGATACGGCTGAATCGGTGACCATCGAAATCTACAACCGGGGATACTTGCCATCCAATGGGATTGCTACAGCTACGTTTAAGCTGGACAACCAGGCATGGGTGGCGGCAGAAAACATCACCGATACCATTGATCCGAAGGATACGATCATCTTTGTCTTCAATCAAAGGGCAAATCTTAAAAACAACCATTTATCTGACACCTTGTTTTCCATAACATCTGCTGTTGCGGTGTCCGGTGACACCTATTCTTCCAATGACACGCTGCTGAAGAGCTCCATATTGTCGAAGTACACGCCGCACAATCCCTCCGTGTATTCACCCTTAACCGTATTAAAAGGAAGTGCTGCCCTCCTGATCGGATCAAGTCCTGATTCGTTGATCTGGCTTACATCACCCAACGATACAGTCCCTTTCGCATCCGGTTCTCATGTATTCACCAATCCGTTGTTTGCAGACACAACCTTTTATGCTGGGGCCATCATCAAAAGTTCAAATGATTCAATAACAACCTCGCTCACAGGTACCAGCACCTATCCTGGGAATATGTTTGATGTAACGGCAACGAACCCGGTCATGCTCGATAGTTTTGCGGTAAGGCCCAGCACCACTGGTACCATGACCATCGCGGTATACTATAAGCTAGGGACCTATTCAGGTTTTGAGTCCAATGCCTCCGCATGGACCCTTCTGGGCACCGCCGTGGTGAATAATACCGGCTTGCCCTCCGGAAGTCTTCTCAATGTACCGGTTGGAGGCTTGTCCATCAAGGAAGGTGAAACCTTTGGGATATACATTACCCGTACTTCCGGTTCGCTGCGTTATACGAGTATTTCTACGCCAAAACTCTATTTGAGTGATGATAATGTGACTGTTACCCTTGGTTCCGGGGTTTACTACCCTTTTGGAACCACCTACGCTCAAAGAGCCTGGAATGGAAAAATCTTCTATAAAACCAATACAATCCATGATTGCAGGAGTGATGCCGTGCCGGTGGTTGTATTGATTGACACCCTGTTGCCCGTGGATGCCGGACTTTATTCCGCGACCAACCTGGCTCCCCATACAACGGCCAAAGTTCCGGTCCCCATTGAAGTCAACATCATGAACCATGGAAGGGACACCTTGGTTTCTGCTGATGTGGTTTATGAACTTGACGGTGTTGTGAAAAAGGTGTTTTCATGGACAGGTTCTTTGCCAACAGGAGATACCACCGGTGCAGTGCTCATTTATACAGACACGTTGTCCAGTGGATATCACCATGCGAAATTATGGGTGACGAATCCCAATAGCACCTTCCAGGGTTCAAACTCCAATGACACCATAGCGTATTATTTCACCTCCTGTTTTGATGGTGATTATACCATAGGTGATAGCCTCTCAGATTTCCAGACCCTTGAGCAGGCCATTACCCACCTTGACAGCGCCGGGGTTTGTGGGAATGTGGTGTTTAAAATCAAACCGGGGAATTATGTGAGCCTTATGCATCTTAAAAATGTCGAGGGAATGGACTCCTCCTCTACCGTTACATTTACTTCGTTGAATAATGACAGTACTTCCGTGATCATTTCAAACGACACTGCCTCTGGTTTTTATGTAGTCTATTTTGATGATGCTTCGTATTTCACGTTTAAAAATCTGACCATCAACAAGACCGGGAGTACGCCGAATCATTCCATCGTTTTTGCCAACAACGCAAACCATATCAATATTGAAAATTGTGTCATTAAAAACAACAATGCAGGGGCTGTCTTTTCAGCAATTTATGACGATCTGAATTCAGTGACTGAATATATATCCGTTAAACATTGTCACATTAAAGGTGGTTATTTTGGAATGTATTTTCAGAGTAACGTAGGCGAAAATGCCATCCATGCCATACAAAATGTATTTGATAGTGTAGATGGTGGTGCCATTCGTTTTATTAAAGTGGATCATTTCATTGTTACCGGAAACAGTATTCGTGCCAATGGAGTCGCAACATTCAAATCTGCCATGTTTTTTCAGTATAATTATGGCCACAATGAGATTACATCAAATAATATCTATGTAAATGCAAGCTGGGAAGCAGATGGGATCGGAATTTATTCTTCAAGGTCTGGCATTGCATTGTCATTCTTTGTTGCGAATAATATGATCAACGTTGTGGGCGGTTCCCATCTCAATCACGGTATCTTCTTACAAGATACGAGAAATGTGTCCATCATTTATAACTCTGTCAAAACATCCTCCACACAGAATTATTCTTTACTGGTGCTAAGCTCAGCCAACATCACCATTTATAATAACATTCTTTACAACGACGGGTCTGGATATGTCATGTATGTTGACGATGATAATACAGCGACAAGCGATTACAACGACTTCCATTATATCAATGGTAGTAATTTTGTTATGTGGAAATTTCTCAAAATGAACCTTTCAGCGCATCAGACCACAACGGGGCAGGATCTGCATTCCATGGTGATTGACCCGGGGTTTCTTTCAACAAGCGATTTGCATGTTTACACGATGGCACTGAATGGCGCTGCCATCCCACTGGCACAGGTAG
>CAZJZF010000113.1:0-7259 GCA_964550385.1 uncultured Lentimicrobiaceae bacterium
ATTGCCACAGCTGATCCTCGAAATCTGATAAAATTATTCCCAAATCCTTCCAATGGAAAACTGACCCTTCTCCAAACCGGGATCCCGGACGGGACCAGAATGGTCAACGTTTTCAATTACAGTGGTGCCTGTGTTTACACCACGATGTTTGATACAGAAGAGCTGCACCTGGATCTCTCCTGCCTGCCCAACGGCATCTACAGGATTGAATCTGTATCGAAAGATGCTATCTGGACTGAAAAAATCATTATAACAAAATAAGACACTTACTCCCATGAAAAAGAAAAAAAACATCTGGCTGGTTGTACTTCTTGCATTTCACATGTTTGCTTTCCCTTTTACCATCAAGTCCCAGAGTTGGCTGGTAGGACCGGTGGATCCTTCGATAGGCAGCAGTGCAAACTACACCTCCCACAACCATTACCAAGTTTTTGATGTTCTTAACTCAAACGGCGTATATCTCGACAGCATTACCATTTACCCCGCCACAGCTGCGACATCATTTACCATTGTGGTACAAAATAGTCTACAAGCAGTAATTGCCAGTTATACCGGAACATCAACCACAGGTGGCAATCTAGCTGACAGGTTCAAAACCAATCTTTTCGTACCTATGGGAACCGGATATCGGCTTGGGCTCACCACTGGCTCGGTGGGAGTGCTCAGGAATTCAACCGGTGCTTCCTATCCATATGCCATTCCGAGTGTTCTTTCATTTACGGGTAATACCTTTAATGCCACCTACTGGTACTTCTTCTACAACATCCGGGTAAAGCTTCCGGCAGTTCAAACCGATGCCGGCATCAGTGCTATTGCAGCTCCGGGGGATTCAGTCTGTGCCGGAACGCAACCCGTGCAGGTTACCCTTAAAAATTTCGGACCGAATGACCTGTCCAGTGCCACCATTCACTGGGCGGTAAACAACGTAGCCCAGGCACCTTTTTCCTGGACAGGTACCATCCCTGTGAACGGCACCTCCAATATTACAGTGGGTAATTTCGCTTTTGCCACAGGAACGACCTACGACATCAAGGCGTATACCCATATGCCCAACAGTCAGAGCGATACGGTTAACGCCAATGACACCCTTATGAAACCGGGCATCTTTGTGAAAACCGCCCCTACGGCGACCTTTGTTGCATCGACTGCCAACCTGTGTGCAGGTGACACACTGACCCTGAGTGGTGCCATGACAGGCACCCCCCCGTGGACACTTGTGGTGAGCAATGGAACAATACAACAAACCTTTGCCAATATTACTGCAGCCACCTATGCTGTGCCCCTGGTTCCAACCCTAACGGCAACCTACACCCTTGTCTCTGTTTCGGATGCCACAGGATGTTTGACACTGCCCGGAACCACCCAGACCGTTACCGTGAATCCGGCCCCTCCGGCAACCATAACGCCCCAGGGTTCCCCGGCAGCCTGCTATGGAGATTCTGTATCCATGATGGCAAGTGTGGGGTTGAACTTCGCCTATGCCTGGTTTAAAGATGGAGTACAGATTCCAGGAGCCCCATTATACGTCTTTCATGCCAAGGAGGGTGGAAATTACACCGTGCAGGTCACCAGTCCTATCGGATGCAAAAACACCTCAGCCCCTCTGACCATTACCATCCACCCCCTGCCAGTAGTAAACCTGGGTAGCGACACCACATTGCAACCCGGTCAGACTCTGCCACTTAATGTCGGAACGAGCTTTACGAGCTACCTTTGGTCCACAGGAGCCACCATTCCGATGGTTACCATCGACTCCAGCGGCACCGGGATCGGAGTGAAAACCGTGTGGGTGGTGGTTACCGACAACAACGGATGCAAAGGGTCAGATACACTAAAGATCAACTTTACAAACAACCCGGGGATAGGTGAACCAACAGGGGATCAACAGGTTCGCATTTGCCCGAACCCGACCAACGGAATCACTGAGATCCGATTCAATACTGCTTTACAGAGCCCGGTAAAATGTGAAATATATAGCCAGGATGGCAGAATGGTGTTTGAAGTGAATGGGGAACCCGGGAACATACAACTCAGACTTGATTTACAACATCTTGCAAATGGCCAGTATCTTCTGAAGCTGACTTCCGGCACCTGGAGCTCAACGCAGAAACTACTGATCATCAGGGAATAATAATTGATCCGTTTACATGAATACTGAAGAGGGCGTATCTTTCGATACGTCCTCTTTTTTAATTCTAAAAATCAGGTATTAGAGTCGTCGAAATACCTTCGTTTTGATTTAACTTTGAACATTCTAAATATTTGTGCCATGAAAACCCACAATAACAGGATTACAGTTCATCTTGCAGAAACAAGAATGCTGCTCACAGCATTCCTTTGCTGGCTTTCGATGGCAGGTTGGTCTCAACCCCAGTACTCCACCAACTTCGCCACTGCCGCGTCACCATCTGCCATTCCTTTTTATTCCAATACCAACAACAAAGCTCAATGGCTTTTTTACCACACCGATTTCCCATCGGCCCCTTCAGGATTCATCAACAAGGTATATTTTCGCAATGATATGATCATGATCCCTGTATTGTGCAACTTCACAGATTTTCATATCAAGATGGGATCATCCAGCCTTACTGCTCTTCCTCCCGGACCGTGGATAACAGCAGGGATGAACACCACTTACTCAGCGAACAATTTCCAGGTAGCCCCCTTAGTTTCCAACTGGATACCCGTAGTTCTTCAAACTCCTTTTTACTACGATAACACAATGAATTTCATTGTAGAGGCATCCCATACGAATTACACCGTAGGGTTTATGCTGATGCAGGCAAACATGAATTTCAGGAGTCTCTTTGGTAATGTATCATCCCTGGTCGCAAACCCCCAGAACTACCTGTGTGAATTCGGCTTCGATATCACCATGGGGAGCACCGACGCCAGCATTGAATCGGTGAACCTGAACGATTCCATTTGTGCCGGAATACAGCCTGTTTCGGTTATTTTAAAAAATAATGGGCCATCCATCCTTACCAGCCTTACCATCAACTGGAAAATCAATAATATGGCCCAGCCATTAGTTAATTGGACAGGGAGTCTGGGAATCGGGCAAACCCAACTGGTAAGCCTGGGGAGTTATCAGTTTTCCCCCTCTGTTTTGTGCAATTTTATGGGATCGGGCTACCAGCCCAACAGCCTTCCGGATCCGAATACCTCCAACGACACCCTCCAAAAGAATAACATCTGGGTAAATCCGGTTCCCACAGTAACTCCGCAATCCAATGCTTATTCAATTTGTCTGGGAGATTCCGTGAATATACCCGTAACACTTACAGGAGCAGCGCCATGGCTTCTCGAGTATGTTTACAATGGACAAACCTATCCGCTACAAACAAATTCATCCATTTTCATAATCTCCTTTCTTCCGGTTATCGCTACCACCTATCCTGTATTCTTCAATTTTGTCAAAGATGCATCAGGCTGCAATGCTGCTTCATTGCCCAATATATCAGTTCAGGTAAAACCGGTTCCTGCGGTCTCCCTTGGCCCTGATCAGTCTGTGAAAGCATCGGGAAACATTTTTCTGGATGCAGGGCCCGGCTTCAGCAGCTACCTGTGGAGCACTGGAGCCACCACCCAAACCATCAATATTCCGGCTCATACGGTCGGCGGCGGCCCGCATATATTCTGGGTACAGGTAACCAACTCAGCAGGTTGCAGTGCAGCAGATTCGATAGTGGTAGATGTTATCGACGATATTGGCACCGGCCCGGTGCCCGGCCAGAATCCTGAATTAAAGATATTCCCCAATCCCTCCTCCGGCAAGGTTGAAATTCAGCTGCAGGATGCCTGCCATACGATTGTACAGGTTAATTTGCTGAGCTATGATGGAAAAACAGTGTATACCACTGATGGAAAGCCTGATATGGATAACAGAATGCCACTCGACCTCAGGTATCTGAATAACGGAGTGTATTTTATCAGAGTGGTAACTGACCAGGGAGCATGCCAGAACAAATTGCTGTTGCTTAATCTCTGATGATCCTGCTTTCTCGATGGTATTTTGATTCGTCTGATTTACTGACATTTGCATTTTTTACAACAGAAGTTGTTTTCTGTGGATTTAGAGTTATCTTTAGAGGATAATTTCTGCAAACCTCTATTCCATGAAAATCAGACTTACACTCCTCGCAACCCTCCTGATGCTGCTCACTGGCCAAGGCTTTGGACAGTACACCACTCTGTTCATTCAGGATTTCGACACCATCCAGACACCTGCCTGGTCCTACACCCTTACATCAGGAACCCTTGAATTTGCGAACGGAAATAGCCCTGCCAGCGCACTGCCTGCCAATTCACCGTATGGCATCAATGGTTCCTGGGCATGGAAGCAGGAAGGGCAATCGGGAGGGGTGGTGTTAACCTTTGACAATGTGAATATTGCAGGGTTCGACACAGTGTATATCACCTTCAGGGTAGCGGCCTTCGCGAATACCGGATCCAACGGGGTGGATGAGCTGGATCACGTAACCACTGCGGTCAGCGTTAATAATGGCGTGAACTGGTACGACCAGGTGAAGATTAACGGAGCCTCATCAGGCAACAGCAGCTGGGCCTACACAGGAACCGGCATTGCCAGCAGGGTCTTTTCCACCTCCGCTGTTACCGTTTTTGCTCCTGCTGCAAGCGGGTTTGACCCGGCAGGGTACAGCACTGTACTGATCAAGGTTCCCAACACCACCAATCAGGTGCGGTTAAAGATCACTTCCAGGTCGAGCGTAAATACCGAACGGTATTGCATCGACAATGTTGAGATGAAGGTAAACAACAGCAAATGCGACATCGGAATAACCTCCATCGTTTCACCTGCCACTAACGGATGCAGTGGGTCTCAGCCGGTGATTGTGAATCTTAAAAACTATGGGATAGGATTTCTGAACAATGCTGTTATAAAATGGAGCCATAATAATGTCTCACAGCCCGATTTTGCATGGAGCGGAAACCTTCCTCCCGGTGACTCTGCCAATGTAACCATAGGAACCTTCAACTTCGGAACCGGCACCAACAACCATCTCAAGGCATACACCCACATGCCCAATAATCAGCCCGATACGATGAACCTGAATGATACAGCCTGGAAAAACAATATCCTTATAAACCCCTCTCCATCCATTACCCCTGCCAGCACAACCCTCAGCGGATGCCAGGGAGATACCATCCTGATCAGTGGCACCCTGACCGGGACACCGCCATTTACCGTTGTAATAACAGATGGTTCAGGAAGCTGGACATTCACCGTGCCCACCGGCAACCTCTTCAGCCAGCCTTTTACCCCTGCAGTAAGCAAAACCTATACGTTTGTGCAAATCGGAGACGGAACAGGCTGCACGGCAAATTCATTTGTTACAGTGCAGGTGAATATTTCCCCGGCTCCACCGGCAGTTATTACACCCACCGGCAATACAGCGATATGCACAGGTGATTCGGCGTTGATGATGGCCACCATCGGATCCGGCTTTACCTATCTCTGGTATAAAAACGGAACCCCCATCCCGGGAGCGCTCAACTACACCTATGCGGCAAAAACCGGTGGCGCATATACAGTGAAGATTACCAACACCGGAGGATGCAGTGCCCTTTCACTACCCATAACCATTTTTGTGCATCCCCTTCCGGTGGTTTCGCTTGGCAACGACACCAATATTGCCCCGGGATCAAACATTAACCTGAATGCAGGTTCGGGATTTACATCTTACCTCTGGAGCACGGGAGCGGTTACACAGGCTATTCAGGTTGATTCATCAGGTACAGGATTAGGGATTAAAACAATCTGGGTTCAGGTGGCTGACAACTACGGTTGCAAAGGGAGCGACACCATAAAAATACAGTTTGTAAATAATCCTGGGATAATAGAGGAGACTCTTTACCATGATGTTTCAGTTTTCCCAAACCCCTCCGAAGGCAGATTTTCGGTAAGATGGAACTCCTCCGCAATCCCTGGCACCAAAGCAGAACTCTATTACCCTGACGGAAGAAAAGCCGGATGTGGAAAACTGCTGCCAAACCATGATTTTTTCGAATGGCATTTCTCCTGCACCTCTCTTCCGGCAGGAATTTACCTTCTGCTGATTGAAACCCATTCCGGGCAAATTAAGAAAAAGATATCCATTGTAAAGTAAATTCTTAAACCTGGCAAGTGGATTTAGGTCAAAGAATTTAATTCATACAAAACACCCCGCTGATGAAAAAGCTGATGTTTTCCATTCTTTTTATTGCAACAGGCTTATTTTCGATTACCGATGCCAAAGCAAGCCATATTGCCTCCCTCGACCTGTCGCTGGTAAATATCGGAGGCAATGACTATCTTGTAACCTTTGTGCTGTACCGCGACTGCAGCGGCATTCAGGCACCCCAAAGTGTATCCCTGGCATTTGCCTGCGATGGAAATTCGGCCTTGAACTTCAACCTCGCTCAGGTTCCGTTGCTTCCCAACAGTGGACAGGAGGTTACCCCTGCCTGCTCTGCCATGCCCACCCGTTGTACAGGTGGCACAGCTTACGGAATCCAGGAGTTTATGTACCAGACAACGGTAACCCTTGCAGCATGCCCCTCGTGGGTGGTTTACTGGACCACCTGCTGCCGGAACCCCTCCAACACCATTTCAAGCCCAACCTCGCAAGAAGCATACATCGAGGTAAGGCTCAACACCCTTCTGGCTCCAGGAGCCAGTGCCCCCACCATGACCACAATCCCCAACCTGCTGCTGTGCAACGGAAAGCTGAACTGCCAGAATCCCGGTGCGGTGGATAAAGACGGTGACTCCCTGTCATTCAAGCTGGTGACCCCATTCAAGTCCAGCGCCACCACCTATGTCTCGTATGTCCCACCATTTACAGCTACCCAACCGCTTCCCTCCAACCCGCCTGTAACGTTAGATGCCCTTACCGGCGAGCTGTGTATCACACCCACAATGGCTATCGTGGCTCCCATCGCCATCAAAGTGGAAAAATGGCGTACCATCAATGGAACCCCCACCCAGATCGGTACAGCATACCGCGACATGCAGGTAAATGTTTACAACTGCACTTCGGAGATGCCTGAATTATCAGGGATGGATACCACTCTGAGTGCCGGCTTTAATCCCACAAATACCCTATACTCTAAAACCGTTTGTGCCGGGCAACAGGTGTCGGTGGCACTATGGGGAAATGATGCAGACACATTTAATGCTGCGAATATTGGAAGCCCTGAAAATTTTGCCATCTTCTGGAACCAGGCCATTCAGGGAGCCACATTCAATGCCATCC
>CAZJZF010000114.1:0-2573 GCA_964550385.1 uncultured Lentimicrobiaceae bacterium
GATAAAGAACAGCACCCCCATCCAGATCGAAACCACCAGTTTAAGAAGTACTCCGGTAAGAAATCCCAGAAACGAACCAACACCGGCTCTGAATGCCTGCTTCGATGGCATGCCCCCGATGAGTTCGCCCACCATAGCACCGGCAAAAGGCCCGAGAATGATGCCGAACGGCGCGAAAAACAGCCCGATGATCAATCCGATGGTGCTTCCCCAGGTGCCGTATTTGCTTCCGCCGAACTTTTTGGTGCCCCAGATGGGAACCACATAATCCAGCACGGTTACAAATGCTACCACAATCGCCCAGATTACAAGGGTTTGGGTGGTAAACGGACGGTTCTCCTTTTCGGTGATCTGCAGCAGCAGCAATGCCAGCCAGGTGATGGGTGGGCCTGGAATGATGGGAAGCACACATCCAAGCACTCCGAGAATTACACAAACGATACCAATGACGATAAAAAGGATTTCCATAGGAGAGGGTTTACCATTTTTTCGACAGCATGTTTTTAAAATAGGTGAGGTGCCACAGAATGTGAATCACGGCGATAAGGGTCATGGCAATACCTATCTCCACATGCCAGTAAAGCAGGGTTTTGTATGCCTTCATGGCAACGTTGTAGTTTATCTGTATCACCAGAAAAAAACCGAACAGGCAGCTCACCAGAAAGGTCAGCAACAGAATGAGATTCCAGAACTTGCGGTGGTGAATTTTGGTGATCACCTTGCGGCGGTACAGCACCAGCGTTGTAAAGTAGAGCAGCAGGGTAAGGGACGATACAAAGATCAGGTCGTAAACAGGTTCGTGGTGCCCGGGAACAAACTGTGAGACCAGCGGCGGGGAAACAACAACCCCGGTCTGCTGGGCGGTGTCGGGTTGCATGGTCACCTGATCGGTCGCTAATGGCCCCGGTTTCTCTCCCCCCCGGTTTCTGAACTGCCCTTTAGGTTCCGCCCCCTGCCTGTCCGAGGGGTCGTCCCGTTCCGCGACCTGGCCAGTTCCCTCTGATTGTTTTGTAACCGTAAGTGTATCAATGGTTTTTGGTATAACAGAGTCCTTTGTGGGTGGTTTCGGGGGTTCCTGCTTTTCAGGAACAGTCACAAAGGAGTAGTCGCAAAAACCGTCGCCGTTGTTATCGGTATGCCTGCCGCAACCATATACACAGTTGTATCGTACCCCTTTGGGACATCCCTGGGCGACGCCTGTATCAGGGATCATGAATCCCGTAACTATCAGTATAATAAACAGATAAGACTTCTTCACCTGGCTTTCTTTAATGCATCATTTTATTTGACAAACGTACACGATTTTTCTTTCTTAAAAATTCACAATACTTCTTAAAAGTTCATAAAGCATACCCGGCAAATGTAGATTTGGATGGAAGCAGATCATACATTTGCCACTGGAAACCGGTTGCTGCACCGTTGCTGATTTCTTTACAACTTAAATAAAAATGCTATGTCCAGACATTTCATGGTTTTTTGCAGCAGCTTAATGGCCGGATGGATCTTTGGATCCATTTCACCTCTGACCTCAGTAGGACAGTCCCCTGTTCCGGTTATTCCACAGATCAGGATTACAGATCAGGGTTTTAAACAGGAAAACCCGATGCATCTGCAAAGTCTTTCGGTAGATATCAAAATCATCGGACAGATGGCAGTCACCTCCATGGATATGATCTGGTATAACCGGAATTTTTCCAACATGGAGGGCGAATTCGAGTTTCCGTTGTCTGAAGGTCAGACCATTTCCGGTTTTGCCCTTAATATTGGCGATGCACTTCGGCAAGGAGTTATCGTTGGGAAAGAACAGGGACGAAGAGTTTTTGAGGAGATCGTAAGACGGAGAGTGGATCCGGGTCTGCTGGAAGTTACTGCGGGTAACAATTACAGGGCAAGGATTTTCCCTCTGCCTGCCAGAGGTACCAGACGTATTGTCATCACCTTCGAGCAGGAACTTACCCCGGGTAACGTATATGATTACTATAACCTGCCTCTTCAGATCGCGGAGAAAGTAGATAAGTTTTCAATACGGGTTGAGGTGGTGAAACGTGCTGTACAGATTGCCGATTCAACCCATGCGATGGAGAAACTGGTATTTAAACCGTCAGGCAATTCGTTTGTCGCGGAATTCAAGAGCAAGTTTTACATTCCAAACCGGTCTTTATCCTTAGCGCTGGCAAGAAAATCCCTGTCACCGGCAGCGTTTAAGACCACAAATCCCACAATAGGAGACGAGCCAGGATTTGGGAAGTGGTGGATTCCGCTGGTGCTGATGCTGGCAGGAGTAGGGGTGGTAGTGTTCCTTTTGGTTCGCAGAAAGGGGAAAGGTGCGGTGGTTGCTGCACTTGCCACATCCGTTGCAGGTGTGCTGATAACGTTATGGTTATACCGCACACCTTCTGAAACGGAGACCCCTCAGATGCAGTTTGAGAATTCTGATTATCAGTTCTGGACAGCCAAATCGGAAGGATCGGATTCCTCCTGGTTTTATATCACCGCCAGGCCTGCCCACAAGAATGTAGCTAAGCAGACACCCGACCAAATTACTGTGCTATGGGATGTGTCGGGATCAGGCT
>CAZJZF010000114.1:2583-7244 GCA_964550385.1 uncultured Lentimicrobiaceae bacterium
AAGCGGTGCTCACAAAATTGCTGAAGCATTATAAAAGTGTTGAGGTAGAACTGATTCCGTATCATATTGCCCGGGATAAGTCGCACCATTTTACCATCTCTGGTGGAAATACGTCGATCCTGGAAAAGACCATCGATTCGTTGTATTACGATGGAGCTTCATCTCCTCCCGATCCATCATGGATAGATGTGGATTGCGATGAAATATTGCTATTCTCCGATGGGATAGCCAATTACATGGACAAGTCGTTTGTGAGCTTTCCTGTAAAGGTTCATACCATCTGTGCCTCCAAGGAAGCAGATTATTCCCGTTTGCGGAATCTGGCCAACAGCTCAGGAGGATCATTCGTGAACCTGATGGAAATTTCTGCTGAAGAGGGCTTTCAATTGCTTGCCCGTACCGAACTGCGTCTGATTTCGATGGAAACACTGGAAGGTAAGGCGTTGTCCCTATACCCCTCCGGATCGGTACCGGTTGGGCACACCCTTACAGTAGCAGGTGTCATGGAGAGAAAATCGTTGAAAATCAGAATGAATTTTGGTTATGGTAGTAAAGTGGAGTTTTCGGAGACGCTTACTGTGGGGGGTAATGGTACCGATGATGCAGCGATGCTGAAACGGATTTGGGCCGGAAAAATGTTGAAAGAGCTTTTATGGAATCCTGAAACAAACCGTGAAAGGATCATAGCGGCTGCCAAAGATTATGGCTTCGTAACCCCTTTCACATCTCTGATTGTGCTGGAAGAGTTGTCGGATTATCTTCAATACAAGATCGTTCCCCCTCCAGAGCTCAGGAAAGCCTATTTTGCACAATATTACCGCCAGCTGGCAGCTTCCGAATTGGATGAGGCAGCTCTGATCAAAGGGAGGATTGAAGAGGTGGTGAAGCAGATGGATGAGCAGACCGAATGGTGGAATACCCGGTATGAGCCTGCCCCCATTCCGGTAAAGGTTGAACCGGTGGCTGAAGCTCCGGTTGTCCCGGTGACTGATACGGTGCGTCTTCAGGCTCCAGCAGTGGTTAACAATGCAACTGAACCGGAAAAAAACGAAGTTATGCAGGACGCATTTGCAGTGGCTACTCAATACAGTTTCGATTATACAAGCGCTTCAAATGTTGTATCTTCAGCAACCTCACCTGTTAGTGGGTCTTATTCTTTCACACCGTTATCTGCCGGATACAATAATACCACTATGCAATGGGGCGCTCCGCAAACCCTGCAAGCCTCCGGTCAGGAAGAGGCTGCCGATTATGTTCAATCGTCCATGGTTCTGGATGGCTGGAAACCCGATGCAAAGTATATCAGGAAGATTCAGCAGGCTCCGAAAGAGGCAAAATATCGCACCTACCTGAAAATGCGGATGACCTACCGTACCACCCCGGCCTTCTTTACCGATGCAGCCGACTATTTCAGCAAGATCAAACAGGATGATCTGGCAGAAAGAGTTTTAAGCAACCTGGCTGAAATCGGTCTCGAATCGCCTGAATTGCTCAGAACCCTGGGCTTTAAGCTTTTGGACTATAAGAAGTCTGAAGAAGCCATCTTCTTTTTCAGAAAAGTATTGCTTGTACGAGGAGAAGACCAGCGGTCGCTTCGGGATCTTGGTCTGGCACTGGAGGCTGGACGGAAGTACAACGAAGCGGTGGAAACATTGTATAAGATTGTAACAGGTGAAGATGATCACCGCTGTTCTGCCTTAAGGGTTATTGCCATGAACGATATCAACCACATTCTGGCAGCACATCCCAAAACCCGGTGCAGTTTTATCGACAAAAGGCTAATCCGCAAAGAGCCGGTGGACGTGAGGGTAGTTTTAACATGGGACCTCGATAATACCGACATGGATTTGTGGGTTACCGATCCCTCGGGTGAGGTATGTCTGTACAGCAATCGTCTTACCCAATCGGGCGGCAAGATTACCCACGATGTTACGCAAGGATTTGGCCCCGAAGAGTTTATGATAAAACGAGCCACCAAAGGCATATATCAGGTTCATGCCCATTGGTATGGATCTTCGATGCAGGACCTGTTGGTTCCTGCGAACCTGCACCTCACTTTTCAAAATCACTATGGCAGAAAAAAAGGAACAAGACAAACCGTAACCATCAGATTAACAGATAACGGAGACCAGATTAGGGTGGGTAAGTTTGTATTCCGTTAAAAAAAAAAACCGGAAATGGTTTGCACCACCTCCGGTTCAGGAATAACCATAAAAACCAATGTGAAAGGAGTTGTGTTGCCACTTTCCCTTTCTCTCAAAACTTAAGAATGAATTGAAGAACGAAAAAGGTTGCTGCGGGATAAAAATACTTCATAACGCCAATCGGCCCAAGCAACAATCTGCCAACGGCGGGTTCCGGACAGTTAACGGTATTTTTGATGGGTGTTATATTGAAATCTGTATATTTACCTCTTCGTTTTATCCATTTCCATTCTTTAATTTCTAATTTCTAATTAATTATAAGGTATGCCTGATTCCGACAGAATACAGAAGATCAAGAAGAACTTTTACTTTGCCGATACCCCTTTCAACAAACTGATGAACCGGAGGATCAATAATGTATTGATCCTGTGCAGTAATTACGATGCTTTTATGCTGGAAGAAGACGGAAGGATTGACGAGCAGATTTTTAATGAGTACGTGTCCCTTAATCTCCGTTATCCTCCCCAGTTTGTGCAGGCAAGTTCGTCGAAGGAGGCTTTTGAAATTCTGGAGGATGGACAGATAGATCTGGTAATCAATATGCTGAGTATCCAGGATATGGATCCTTTTCAGCTTACACGTGATATCAAAGAGAAATATCCAAAGATTCCTGTTGTGGTACTCACCCCCTTTTCGCGGGAGGTGTCGGTAAAGCTTGATCAGGAGGATCTTACAGGGATTGATCATGTGTTCTGCTGGTTAGGCAACGCCGACTTACTGCTTGCCATCATCAAGTTGATTGAAGACCAGATGAATGTTGCCCATGATGTTCAGGCGGTGGGGGTACAGGTGATTATTCTGGTAGAGGATTCCATTCGTTTCTACTCCAGTTACCTGCCCACTATTTACAAGATCATCTTCATCCAGAGCAAAGAGTTCATGACTGAGGGTCTCAACGAGCACCAGAAGATGCTCAGGATGCGGGGCCGTCCGAAGATTTTACTCGCCAAAACCTACGAGCAGGCTTTGAAATATTATATCCGTTATAAAGATAACCTGCTCGGGATTATTTCCGATATCTCCTACAAAAAAGGTGGTGTTCAGTTCAAACAGGCTGGAATTCAGTTATGTCAGAAGGTAAAGGCAGATGATCCATTGATGCCGATTTTATTACAGTCGTCGGATGCTGAAAATGAAGAGATTGCACGTGATTTGAAAGTGGGATTTCTTCATAAAAATTCCAAAACCCTGTCGCAGGATCTCAAGCAGTTTATTATCAAATACTTTGCTTTTGGCGACTTTATCTTTTTTGATCCGGAAACTCTGGCAGAGGTGAACCGAGCCAGCGACCTGCAGATGTTGCAGCAGAAGCTATTCGAAATCCCAGATGCATCGCTGGAATACCACATCAAGCGGAATCATTTCAGTAAGTGGCTTAATGCCAGGGCATTGTTTTCCCTGGCTCAGTTATTCAAACAACTCACTTCCGAAGATTTCGAGGATCTGGATGAAATACGCCGCTTTTTGTTTGATACCATCGCCAATTTCAGGCGTAACAAAGGGCGGGGAATTATTGCCGATTACAACCGCGACCGTTTCGATGAGTACCTGATTTTTACACGAATTGGTGAGGGTGGACTGGGTGGCAAAGCCCGGGGACTTGCTTTTGTGGATTCGATGCTGAAACGGTATAACCTGCTGGAGAAATACCCCGATACGCTGATTACGATTCCCCGAACGGTTGTGCTCAGCACCGATGTGTTCGACGATTTTATGGAGGACAATAACCTGCATTATATTGCACTTTCGGATCGCTCGGATCAGGAAATCATGGAGGCATTTGTGGATGCCAGGTTACCTTACAGGATTCATGAGGATCTGCTGGCCTTCATCAATGTGGTGAAGAGTCCTATTGCCATACGTTCTTCAAGTCTCCTGGAAGATTCACACTATCAGCCATTTGCAGGGATTTATAATACTTTTATGATCCCCAAGGTGGAAAACAATGAGCGTCTGATGATAGAGATGCTGAGCCATGCCATCAAGTGTGTGTATGCTTCGGTTTTTTTCAGGGATTCGAAAGCCTACATGGAAGCTACCCGAAATGTCATTGATCAGGAGAAGATGGCCATTGTACTGCAGGAGGTGGTTGGAAAGCAGTACAACGAAAGGTTTTACCCCACCATTTCGGGGGTTGCACGCAGCATCAATTTTTACCCCATTCCACCCGAGAAAGCAGAGGAAGGGATTGCCGATATTGCGCTCGGACTTGGGAAATACATCGTGGATGGGGGCATAACCCTCCGTTTTTCCCCAGCCCATCCCGACCGGATCATCCAGCTCACCACTCCCCAAACTGCGTTGCGCGAAACCCAGAAGTCGTTTTATGCCCTCGACCTGAAGGCATCCAGTTTCCATCCCAGCACCAACGATGGGGTGAACATCACAAAGATACCGGTGGCCGATGCTGAAGCCGACGGGGTATTGAAATACGCCTCATCGACCTACGATTTTCAG
>CAZJZF010000115.1:0-7237 GCA_964550385.1 uncultured Lentimicrobiaceae bacterium
CCCCGGATGCCCCCACTGCGATGTATCTCTCACCTACCACAAGGCCATCCATCGTCTTAAATGCCATTACTGCGGTTACCAGACTCAGGTGCCGGGTACCTGCCCCGAATGCAGCTCCAACAACATCCGTACTGTGGGTTTTGGTACCGAAAAAGTGGAAGAAGAGCTCGCTGCCTTCTTTCCAAAAGCATCCATAAGACGAATGGATTACGACACAACCCGTACCCGCGATGCCTTTCAGAATATTATTGAAGACTTTGAAAATCAACGCATTGATATTCTTATTGGCACTCAGATGGTGACCAAAGGCCTCGATTTCAGCAGAGTGGCAATGGTAGGGATTCTTGACGCTGACAGCATGATCGCCTATCCCGATTTTCGGTCGGCCGAGAGAAGCTTTCAGCACATGATGCAGGTGAGTGGACGGGCTGGCAGGCAGGACCGGCAGGGAACCGTTGTAATTCAAACCTGGCAGCCCCATCACGATCTCATCAGGCTCGCAAAGAATCATGATTACAACGGCTTTTTTCAACTCGCTCTTGCCGATCGGAAGAACTTTGGATACCCTCCGTTCACCCGGCTGGTGCGTATCATTTGCAAGGCCAAGGACAGCGGGATGCTCAATGAGGCATCTTTCCTGCTGGCAAAAGAGTGCGTCCGGCAAACGGGACTTCGGGTAATGGGTCCGGAATATCCCCCGGTTGCCAGGGTGAAGAACCAATACATCCGCCATATCATGATCAAATTGATACCCGACAGAAATCCCGGCAGGATGAAACAGATTATCGGACAGATTGTACGGCAAATGCAAGCCTCCCCTGCATGGAGAAAGGTGCGGTTTATCGTGGATGTGGATCCTTACTAGAAATTTTCGAAAGGATTATTCTTTTTCGTCGATAATCAGATAAATGTCCTCATTATCACGCTTCATCAGGTAATTTTCCCTGCCGAATGCTTCAACACTCTTCAGGTTGTTCATCAGCTGATTCCGGATTTGTTCATTCAGTGCAATCTCGCGCTCATAGTATTCCTTTTGCCTGTAAAGATGTTTCAATTCCTGCTTCACCCTGTAACGCGAAATAAGGTTGTTGTTGTCGAAAAACAGAATCCAGACCAGAAATGCCAGTACTGCAATCAAATATTTATTGGTAAGCAACCTGAAAGTTTTCACGATGCCATTCACCTTTACACCCCCCCCTTTTTTCTCCGGGGTGGGATCTTTTGTTTCATCGGGCCGAAAAAAATCAAATCCTGCCCCTTCCTTGTCAGGTTCCTGATGCATATGAAAGAATGATTATTAAAATACCTCCGTAAATTTACAATGGCCTGCATTAACAGGGAGCAGAGCACCGGAGCTATTTATCAACCTCTGGGTGTTAATCAAAAACTACCCAAACAATGATTAATACCACGGCCATAGTTTGTATCTTGCGTAAAAATTTTGCAATGGAAACTGCATGGTGGATTCATTATCTGATCTATGGTCTGTTGCTGGTGCTTATTTTTCTGGGCATAAGATTCCTGTGGATCAGCCTTACCCAGCGAATTCACCATCCTGAAGAGTGGATTGAAAAGGCACGCCAGCGTAAAATTGCCGGGAGTATTCTGGCAGAGGAGCGAAAAACGGACGACAAAATCCGATTGTACAATCTGTGGTTCCAAACAGAGCGTATCTGCCGGGAAGGAATCTCCGGAGCTTTTGCTGAACTCGGGGTATACAAGGGTGATTCAGCCTGGATTATACATCAGATGGCGCCCGACCGGAAGCTTCACCTTTTCGATACCTTTGCCGGCTTTTTCGAACCCGACCTTTCAATGGAAACCGGAGAGGCTGCCACTTATTCGTGGCGCGACTTTGCAGATACCGATGCTGCTTCCGTGAAAGCCCGTTTCGACCATACAGAAGGGGTTGTAATCCACGAAGGGTGGTTCCCCGATACAGCGGCTGAAGCCGAAGATCTCACCTTTGCACTGGTGCACATAGATGCAGATCTGTATCAACCCGTTAAAGCAGGCCTCGCATTCTTCTATCCGCGGCTCGCTCCGGGTGGGGTTATCCTGATTCACGACTACACACACAAATGGGAAGGGCTGATGCGTGCTGTGGATGAATTTGTTGTTACCATTCCCGAATGCCTGGTGCATGTGCCCGACAGGTTCGGCACCGTTATGATCCTCAAAAACAAAATTCCGGAAAATCAATCCTGATCTGTACATTCTCCCAGCAGCGTGGCAGAGGTACATCTCACAATCCTGACAGATGCGTAATCACCGGGTTTGTGCCTGGAGGAGGAAAATACGACCACCTTGTTATGGTCGCTTCGCCCGTACAACTGGTCTGCCGACTTCTTTGAGGTGCCCTCTGTAAGTACCCTGAAGGTTTTCCCCAGATCCTCACGGTTGCTTGCATGCGACATCCTCTGCTGTAATGCGATAATTTCGTTCAACCGCCTCTTCTTGACCTCTGCCGGCACATCATCCTCCATCTTTTTGGCTGCCAATGTTCCGGGCCTCTCTGAATAGGCAAACATAAAGGCATAATCGAAGCGGCATTGCTCTATCAAATCAAGGGTAAGCCTGTGATCTTCTTCAGTTTCGCCACAAAAGCCGGTGATGATATCCGTACTCAGCCCCGCCTCGGGTATCAGTTTCCTGATGGAAGCAATCCGGTCCAGGTACCATTCACGGGTATACTTTCTGTTCATCCCTTCAAGAATCCTGTTGCTGCCCGATTGCACCGGAAGATGGATGCTATTGCAGATATTTGGGGTTGATGCTATCATGCCGATCAGCTCATCCGAAAGATCCTTTGGATGAGAAGTGGCAAACCTTACCCTCAGTGCAGAGGAAACGGCAGCCACCCGGCGAAGCAGGTCGGGAAAACCCATGGCTTCTCCACCGGAATTCCAGGTATACGAGTTCACATTCTGCCCCAGCAGAGTTACCTCACGGTATCCCTCCTCAAAAAGTTTCTCAGCTTCCTGCAGGATGCTTTCCGGATCCCTGCTTCTTTCTTTGCCCCGTGTATAAGGCACAACGCAGTATGAGCAATAGTTCTGACAGCCCCGCATAATGGAAATAAATCCAGATACATCATTACTGCCATATCTTACCGGCTCCAGATCAGCATAGGTCTCCTCCTCCGAAAGGATCACATGGGCAGCCCTGCGCCCTTCATCCAGCTCACCCAGCATGGCAGGCAATTCCCGGTAGCTGTCGGGACCTGCAATCAGATCCACCAGAGGTTCTTCATCAAACAGCCGATCCTTCAGCCGCTCTGCCATACACCCCAGTATCCCGACCTTTAATCCCGGGTTCTTCTTCTTTAACCCTTTGAGTTCCCTGAGCCTCTTGCGTACACGCTGTTCAGCATTGTCCCTGATGGAACAGGTATTAATGAAGATCAGGTCGGCTTCGGATGCTCCGGAACACAGCTCATATCCTTCCCCTCCCATTACCGATGCCACAATCTCGCTGTCGGAAAAATTCATCTGGCATCCAAAAGTCTCAATATACAGTTTCATCCCTGATAATTATGCCTGCAAAAATACCACAAAACTGGTCCGCCTGATGCCGGCATTCCACTGCACCTCCCATTTCATTTTTTTTCGTTTTCTTTGCACCGCTGTTTATCAGGTCTGTGAACCTGAGGTATACCTGCCTTGCAACCTATTAGTAAAGAAGAAGATGGTTAAAAACCTTGTGATTGTTGAGTCGCCGGCAAAGGCAAAGACGATTGAGAAATTCCTCGGAAAGGATTTTGTGGTTAAATCCAGTTTCGGACATGTACGCGACCTTTCCAAAAAGGGATTGGGTGTGGATGTAAAAAATGGTTTTATTCCTGAATATGAGGTTTCTCCTGATAAAGAGAAGGTAATTCAGGAGTTGAAAAAGTTAGCAAAAGAGGCCGAACTGGTATGGCTGGCTTCCGATGAAGACCGCGAAGGGGAGGCCATTTCGTGGCATCTCGCGGAAACCCTTAAACTCGAGCCTGAAAGAATCAGGAGGATTGTTTTTCACGAAATTACCAAGCCTGCCATTGAGAGAGCTGTAGAGAATCCCAGGGAAATCGACATGAACCTTGTGAGTGCCCAGCAGGCACGCAGGGTGCTCGACCGCCTGGTGGGTTTCGAGCTTTCGCCCCTGTTGTGGAAAAAAGTAAAACCTGCCCTTTCTGCCGGAAGGGTGCAATCGGTGGCTGTAAGACTGATTGTGGAGCGGGAAAGTGAAATCATGAATTTTATTTCCCAATCGCAGTTTCGTGTTACAGGGCAATTTACCGATCCGGATGCCTCTTCAGCCCTTTCGCTCAAGGCAGAATATCAGCAGCGGTTCGATCAGGAAGAGGATGCTGCTGCATTTCTCAGCCATTGTTCAGGTGCCTCCTTTAAGGTAGATTCCGTCGAAAAAAAGCCAGCCAAACGCTCCCCGGCCCCTCCCTTTACAACTTCTACCCTGCAACAGGAAGCTGCCCGCAAACTGGGCTTCTCAGTTGCCAAAACCATGCTGGTAGCCCAGCAACTCTACGAAAGTGGCAAGATTACCTATATGAGAACCGATAGTGTCAACCTGTCAGATCTGGCCCTCGGACAAGCCAGGGAGCTCATTTCGGAGACTTTTGGTGATCGCTACCTTCATATCAGGAAGTATAAAACCAAATCAAAAGGTGCTCAGGAAGCTCACGAAGCCATCCGCCCCACCTACCTGAGCCATGATACCGTTACCGGGGATGCTGCCCAGAAAAAACTGTACGATCTCATCTGGAAACGGACCGTTGCCTCTCAGATGAGCGATGCCGAAATTGAAAGAACTGTAATCCAGATATATATTTCCGGTCGCGACCAGAAATTTGTGGCCAAAGGAGAGGTTGTTACCTTCGACGGGTTCTTGAAGGTGTACCTGGAATCCTCTGACGATGAGAATGAGGAAGGAAATGAACAGAAACTGCCCGCAGTAAAAAGCGGCCAACCCCTGGTATACAACTCCATTCTTGCCGAACAGCGCTATTCCCAGCATCAGCCCCGCTATTCCGAAGCCAGCCTCGTGAAAAAGATGGAAGAACTCGGCATCGGACGACCCAGTACCTATGCGCCTACGATCTCTACAGTCCAGAAGAGGGAGTATGTGGTAAAAACTGACAAGGAGGGAGTAAGCCGCCAGGTGATCGAGCTGCTCCTCACAGGGAAAGAGATGGTCAGGTCAGTGAAAACAGAAAAGAGCTTCTCTGAGAAATCAAAACTTTTTCCTACCGATCTGGGAACGCTGGTCAACCAGTTCCTCGAGCAGTATTTTATGGATATCGTCGATTACCAATTCACCGCTGATGTGGAAAAAGCTTTCGATGAGATTGCTGCCGGCAGGGCTCCCTGGAATAAGATGATCGCCACTTTCCATAAAAAGTTCCACCAGAAAATCGAAGAGACATCCGATACTACGCAGCGTTTCAGCGGAGAGAAACTCTTGGGCAACGATCCCGTTTCGGGAAAGAAAGTGTTTGCCAAGATCGGAAGATACGGCCCCATGGTGCAAATCGGGGAAACTGACGACGAAGGTCCGGTGAAGTTTGCGGGGCTGCTGGCAGGACAGAGTATTGGTACCATCACACTGGAAGAAGCCATGAAACTCTTCTCTTTTCCCAGAGATATTGGTGAGTATGAAGGGAAACCTATGACGGTGGCCATCGGACGATTTGGCCCCTACGTGAAGCACGACAATAAATTTTACTCCCTTACTTCCAAAGATGATCCCCTCAGCGTTAGCGCTGACCGGGCGGTTGAAGTAATTCTGGCAAAAAGAGCAAAAGAGAAAGCCAATATCATCAGAGTCTTCGATGAAAAGCCGGGTCTTACTGTCCTTAATGGCCGCTTTGGACCTTACATTTCGTTCGGAAAGGTAAACTTTAAAATTCCCAAAGGACAGGATCCTGCTGCCCTGACCCTTGAAGATTGTGAGAAGATTATGGCTGCCCAACCCGATGCCGGGAAAAGCAAAAAAGCCAGAAGTTCATCCAGAAAAAAATAGCCTGGCTATCACGAATAAATCCCTCTGAATTATGGACCTGTTTGATTATTTCATTCCTGTTAGCGATGAATTCCGTTACGATGACGACTTCCGGAGAAACAGGCTTGGTGAAGTCATCCAAATGTATTCCGAGGGTGAAGCACCACCTGATCTGAGCCAATTCGATATCGCCATCATTGGGGTTACCGAAGACCGGAATGCCCTGGCAAACCTGGGTTGCGGTTCTGGACCCGACCTCATCCGCGGTGCACTCTATGCCCTCCATCAGGGAAATTTTACCCCAAAAATAGTCGACCTCGGAAATCTCAGGAATGGCCACAGCCCCGATGATACATACTTTGCCCTGGCTTCGGTGGTGGCTGACCTCGTCGAAATCAATGTTCTTCCGGTGATTCTCGGTGGAAGCCAGGATCTTACGTTCGCCCAATACCGGGCCTATGAAAGGCTTGGACAAATCGTAAATCTGGTGTCTGTCGAGATTCCGAAGGGGAAATCACCAGCCGATCCTATCTCAGTAAAATCATCCTGCACCAGCCCAATTACCTGTTCAATTTTTCCAACATCGGTTACCAAACCTACTATGTCGATCAGGATGCAGTGCAACTTGTTAAAAACCTGCTATTTGATGCCTACAGGGTTGGCATGATCAGGGAAAATCTCGAAGAAGCAGAACCCCTGATCCGCAATGCCGATATCATTTCAGTAGATATCACGGCTGTTAGAATGTCAGATGCCCCGGGTTCCGTGCATGCCTCTCCCAATGGTTTTTATGGAGAGGAAATTTGCCGCATCATGCGCTATGCCGGAAGAAGCGACAAGCTTTCTTCAATCGGGTTTTATGAGTATAATCCTGTTTACGACCCTCGCGGTCAAACTGCCCAGCTCATCGCCCAGATGATCTGGTACCTGCTCGAAGGTTTCTATTTCCGTACCCACGATATCCCCGCCAAGGGAAATGCCTGGGATGAGCACAATTTTATCAAGTATATGGTGCCTGTCGAAAACCACGACCACGAAATCGTATTCCTGAAGAGTAAAAAAAGCGACCGGTGGTGGATGAAGGTTCCCTGCCGGGCCGAAAGCCCTGCTTCATACGAGCGCCATTACTTCGTCCCCTGTTCCTATCACGATTATCAGGTGGCACTCCAGAACGAAGTTCCCGACCGCTGGTGGCAGGTTTATCAGAAACTGATGTGAAAAAAAAGTCAGTTTTTTT
>CAZJZF010000116.1:0-7237 GCA_964550385.1 uncultured Lentimicrobiaceae bacterium
GTGGTACTATATTGGTGAATGCCATGAAAAGATGGAGCAGTTGCGGGAAGCCATCGAATATTACCAGAAGGCCATCACCCTGAATGAGATGTATGCTGATGCCTGGATGGGAATTGCAAGCTGTTACCAGCAGATGGAAAATCTTACCCTTGCCAGGAAATACATCAAAATTGCGCTGGAAAAAGATACCATCAACCCCGAAGCCTGGTATATGCTGGGGGACATCTGCCGGCAGGATGATGAATTCACCACAGCCATTGAGAGCTACAAACGAGTTCTGGAACTGGATCCTGAAAGGCCGGATATTTACAGCGACCTTTGCGATGTGTTGTACCACGATGGTGATTCCAAAGCAGCGCAGGAGGCTATCGAGACTGGCTTGTCACTTTATCCTGATAGTCCTAACCTGCTATACCGTCTGGTGGCAACCACTTATATCAACGGGCTTAGAAAAGAAGCAGTGCGTTTGTATGCCGAAGTGGTGGTAAAGTTTCCGGATGAGGCGGCTTCACTGTTTGACCTTGAACCTACGCTGAGATCTGATCCGGTATTTTTACATCTGTTCGAAGGATATTTCTGATATTTTTTTACACTTATAACGATTTTGCCATGTTTCCAATGCTGAATAACCTGCCCGAAAGGCAAACCAAACCCCGGAGCCGGGGTATTACCATGGTAATGGACAAAGGGCTTTCCGTTCGTGAAGCGGCAGATATGATTGACGTGGCAGGCCATCTGGTGGATTTTGTAAAACTCGGATTTGGCACATCCATTTTCTCGGCAAGGGTGAAAGAGAAAGTACATCTGTACCGCGAGGCAGGAATCAGGGTTTATACCGGAGGAACTCTCTTTGAGGCATTTGCCTTCCGGAATCAGCTGGAAGAGTACCTGAACTGGATTGACTACCTGGGTTGTGATGCCGTGGAGATCTCAGACGGGTCGATGGAGATGGATCACGATGTGAAATGCAGCTATATTGCGCGCTTTTCCAAAGACTTTTATGTCCTTTCTGAAGTAGGCAGCAAAGACGCCTCCGTGCAAATCGAAGATGCCCACTGGGTAGCCATGACGCTGAAAGAGATCGCTGCTGGCTCTGAGCTGGTTATTGCCGAAGCCCGGGAAAGCGGCACTGTAGGTATTTATGATGCTGCCGGCAAAGCCAACACCGGGCTTATTGATGCCATTATGGATGCCGCCGGAAGCGAGAAAATCATGTGGGAAGCCCCCCTCAAATCGCAGCAGGCATGGTTTATCAATGCCCTTGGAGCTGAGGTAAATCTGGGAAATATTGCACCCAATGAGGTGATTGCTCTCGAAACTCTTCGCACCGGACTGCGTGGCGACACTTTTTTCAGATTTTTGTAATTCACCTGTTTGATACCAACACAATGATCCGTTCACTGATTCTTCTGCTGAAAGGTGTTGCCATTGGCACTGCCAACGTAATTCCCGGTGTTTCCGGTGGAACCCTCGCCCTCATCACTGGGGTGTTCGAGCGGCTAATCAATGCCATTAAGTCATTCAACCTCCATGCCCTTAAGCTCATCGCCAAAGGGCGGTTCCGTGATTTTGCCGCTGCCACCGATCTGGGATTCCTCTCCCTGATCATGGGAGGTATGGTTATCGCAATTTTCTCGGCAGCCCGCCTTTTCGATTACCTTTTCATAAACTACCCGGTGTACATCTGGTCGTTCTTCTTCGGACTGATCCTAGCCTCGATATGGTATGTGTACCGGACCATTACCCGGTGGGACTGGACTGTTGTGCTGGCAGGCCTTGTTGCCGCTGCCATCGCAGCAGGTATAACTTTTATAACTCCTGCCAGAGAGAATGATGGTTTTATTTACCTCATGATCTGCGGGGCTGTTGCCATGTGCAGCATGGTACTCCCTGGTCTCTCAGGCTCGTATGTGCTGATTATCATGGGGAATTACCAGCTGGTGGCTATCGATGATATCAACCACCTCCGTCTGGAAATACTTTTCCCCTTCTTTCTGGGTGCAGGCATTGGGCTTCTGGGATTTTCCTACGTACTCTCGTGGGTATTCAGAAAATATCGTAACCAAACCTTGTCGCTCCTCACCGGTTTTATGGTGGGGTCGATGGGAGTGATATGGCCGTGGAAGGACAATATTACATCCTCATTTGGCGATGAAGAGGTTGTAACCGGTTACGTATGGAATCTTCCCGCCTTTAATTCTGAACTGCTTTTTGCCTTGCTCCTGATGGCATCTGCCATAGCACTGCTGGTAATTATGGAAAGAAAAGGGAAGGCTAAAGAAAAACAGGCATGAGTTTTACATACGGCCTGATAGGCAAGAAACTCGGACACAGTTTTTCGCAGGATTGGTTCCGTAACTTCTTTGCCCGAAATCAGGTCGATGCCGACTATCTGCTTTTTGAGATGGAAAGCCTTTCCGCCATCCCTAAACTCCTCCGCGACAATCCTTTGTTGCGAGGTTTCAATGTAACCATCCCTTTCAAGAAAGACATTCTGCCCCTTTGTGCCCAATGGTCGGAAGAGGTATTGTCTGTTGGTGCCGCCAACTGCATCAGGATCAACCATAGCGGATTGGAAGCCTTCAATACCGACATTCAGGGATTCCGGCATCTTCTCTCATTGGTTCCCGGATGGAAAAAGCTGCCGGGAGCTTTGGTACTGGGTACCGGTGGTGCTGCATCTGCAGTAGGATATGTATTTCAATGCGAATCATTTCCGTTTATTAATATTTCCCGTATCAAGAGGTTGCCGGATGTATTGAATTATGACCAGCTGGATGCTGACATCCTGCGCCATTATCCATTAATCGTTAATTGCACTCCGCTTGGGATGTGGCCCGATACTTTATCAAAGCCAATATTGCCTTACACACTTCTCACCGGAGCCGAAGTGCTCATCGACCTGGTTTACAATCCTGCGGAAACATTGTTTCTGCAACATGGCAAAAAGCAAGGATGCTTCACGGTGAATGGATTACCCATGCTGCATTCTCAGGCAGATTGTTCTTGGAAAATCTGGAATGAGGTGATTTGGTAAATGGATGATTTTCAGGCCAGAGAAATTCTACTCTAGCCAATCCAGTTCGATTTCGATGTTGGCACTGTCGCCCGAAAGGGTTACTACCGAAGGGTGCTCGTTTTTCCAGGTATCAAAACTGAAGGGCCCGATGGTGGCCATCAGGTCATCGCCGCCAATAAGGTCGTAGTCGTAGATTTTCAGATACCATGTGGCTGCCAGGGGAGTAAGTTCGAGCGGTGAGCTTAACGCCTTGATCAGAGGTAGATTTTGCGGGGTGACATTGTCAAACCGGATATCACGGCTTCCAAAAAATACAGTATCGTAAATATCCGTAAGCAGCCAATACACATCAGGGCCACCTTCCACCATGGGCACATCTTCCCATGAGCTTCCGTTGGGTTTCACAAAGGGGATGTTGGTAACCTTAAAAGTTTTAACAGACACGGAAGCATACTCGGGATCCTTCTTGCAGCCTGAAGACAAAATCAGCAGGGCAATCATTATAAATCCGGGAATCAGAACCCGATTGTGTATAGATTTCATAACGAATTATTTATATTAAAAGGAATGGTGTGGTTCGGGTATCCTTTTTATCACTCTGAGCTTGTGGGTATATTGCCGGGTGTACTTATTGAAGATTCCTTCGTGGTCGAGCAGGTCCACCCGAACATCGCCGTATGCATGAACTATACGGCCGCCATCCATCACAATGCCTGCATGGGAAATTGCACCATCGGTATTTTCGAAAAATGCAAGATCTCCGGGAAGCGCTTCTTCGCTGAAACTCACCACGTTGCCGATCTCTACCTGATCATCGAGCAATCTGGGAATTCTGATTCCGTTCAAACAGCAGGCAATCTGTAACAATCCCGGGCTGTCCATTCCAAAAACGGTCTTCCCTCCCTGCAGGTAAGGGGCTCCATTAAAAAAGAGAGCCGTGGTAACGATATCTTTTCGTGACTTGAAGGCTGGCATCACCAGGTGATCTCTCACCTCGGCTTCAAGGTTGCGACCGGGGGCCACAGCGATGGAGGAACCATGGATATACAGCCGTGATCCGGCTGGAAGGCAGAAATTGCGCCCGAACTGATCTCTGGCACAGTACAACGGGGCACTGATTACCCCTGCTATTGGTTTGGAGAATGCGTTGTCCTCCAACTCCACCAGCTCTTCAAACATCTTGCGGTCAACCCATCCGCGTGTTTTGTCATTCAGCCCAAGCACAAGAAGCCAGGGATCTTCGAGCTCCAGCACCTCTACCTTCTCACCTGCCAGAAACTGGGTGACTATGGCAGACCTGTGGCCCGGAGAGGCATAGGCTGATGCTACGGGTACGCTACATATGCCAAACATAGGGTGCAAAAAGTTTTGTCAAACCTACAAAAAATTTTGCAATGTTACGCAGGCGACAGTCTGTTTTTGGCAATTATTCTGAAATATGCGGAAAAATTCGCTGATAGTAGGTCTGAAGCCAGCTCAGTGACTGAGGCCCTTCGTTAAACAGCAGATCGAGAATGCTCAGTCCGGGAATAAACGGATACTTTTCCGAAAACACCTGATGGTATTCTGGCAGCTGGGCTTTCCCTTCCCAGGGCAATGGCTTTTTGGGATGGATGGTTTGCCGCAAATCAAAGGGAAAAGGGGTGGCTGGAATATAGCTTTCCGTTGGAACCACCGAATGGGAAATACCTGCCAGCGAACCCGTTAAGGTAACAGAAGCGATGCAGAGATCCCACAAACTGCGATGCCGTGTTTTCAGCAGATCTGCAATGGCATCAGCGTAATACAGGTAATACGGTGATTTGTTGTAGGCGGTCTCCAGCGACCGGAGATGTAACAGAGGCCAAGGTTCAGTGTAAACTATTTCAACTTCTTTTATCGGACAATGCTGCAACCCTTTCTTGTCCACAGGAACGTTTAGTACCTGCAATCCGTTGGGGCCGGCAATGTGATACCTTGACCGGTACGACTGTTTCTGGTAATTTTCATGTGCCTCCAAAACAACCCCCGGATGGAACAGCCAAATGGCCATGTATCCAACCGGGGGGAACAATGTAGCCGAAAGGGTCATATAGTACCTTCCGTTGAGAGTTAATAAATGCTAGTTCTGGGTGCCCAGCAGAATAGAATCAAT
This sequence comes from uncultured Lentimicrobiaceae bacterium, assembly GCA_964550385.1. GTDB lineage: Bacteria > Bacteroidota > Bacteroidia > Bacteroidales > SKPS01 > SKPS01. The sequence goes on from CAZJZF010000116.1 coordinate 5,154, forward strand.
AGCCTCCCTGAAACTGTTTTTCGGAAGCGCTCCCTGTGCCATCTGCGGCTGACCCTCTTTGGGCACAAACAACAGCGAAGGAATACTCCGGATGCCAAAGGCACCTGCCAGCTCCTGCTGCTCTTCGGTATCAATTTTATAAATGTTGATTTTTCCTGCATATTCGGTTGCAAGCTCCTCCAGAATGGGGGCAACCATCTTGCAGGGCTGGCACCAGTCGGCATAGAAATCAATGAGACAGGGAAGCTCCCCCTCGAATTTCCATTCCTGATGCTGCTCGAAATTAAATACTTTTTCCAGAAAAGATTCTTTGGTCAAATGCTCGATCATGATAGGGTTTCTTTATAAGTTGTTGATTAGAGAAGTTCTTCTTCAATGATTCTTTTAAAAGCAGGCTTGATATCAGCCTGGGTTCTGACTCCGGGAGGCAGACCGGTAAAGATACGAGGTTGTCCATTAGCAGGAATTACCATAAATGTAGGATAACCACTTACCCTGAAATAGTTCGAAAGGTATCTCTCCTTTTCGGCATCTACCTTGAAAATATGAACCTTGCCTGCATATTCTTTGGCAATTTCTTCCAATGCAGGTGCCGCCATCTTGCATGGGCCACACCAAACTGCATAGAAATCAACGATGGCAGGTAATTGACCGGTATACACCCACTGCGATGGGTTCTTTTCCATGTCGAACACCTTTTCTTTAAACAGGGCGGTGGTAAGCTCCACTGGTTTGTTACTGAAGGGAACCGATACGGGTTTAACGTCCTGTACCGTTTGAGCTGCCTGAGGCATCTGAGTTTCGGCTGCGCCATCTGTCTGAACTGCCTGGGTAGGCTGAGACTGCTCAGCCACAGGGGCATTCAGGGTGTCCTGAATGGTGTTGTCGGGCTTGCTCGAGGAACAACCGTATAGCGAGACTGCCAAAACAACAGAGATCAAAACAAGAATTTTCTTCATACTATTTCTTCTTTTAAGGTTTATTGTCATCGTAAAAACAGCGCAAAGGTAGAAATTGTTTTCAAACAAATCGCATAAGTATCACTTTTTTTTTAATTTTGCACCTCGAAACTTGGGGATAAGGAATGCATATGGCAATGAAACCAGATTTTTCAGGGCTTACAGAGGCCGATTTTGAGCGGTTGTTTCCTGATGATGACGCCTGCTATGCCTGGCTGGCGAACCAAAAATGGGAGGCCGAAGGTTTTGTATGCCGAAAATGCGGAAACCATCATTATTGTAAAGGGAAGCGTCCCCATTCCCGGCGGTGTACCCGGTGCAAATCAGAAGAATCTGCAACCGTGGATACCCCTTTTCATCGATGCAGGATTCCGCTGAAAGAGGCATTCAGGATTGCCTGGCGATGCTGCACCCAGCCTCAGGTCTCCTCCTGGGCTCTCTCCCGCGAACTTGATATCCGCCAGATGACCTGCTGGAAGTTCAAGACCAAAATCACAAACTGTCTGAAGGCACCTGAGAGTTAAAATTTTCCACAACGCTTGACTGGTATTTGGGCGAGGGTTAAATTTGCCCAAAAATCGCACGATGCTCCACAAGGCAGCCGACTGGCTCGACCAGAATGCAATGGCTTGTTTTTATAAAAAATATTTTGGCATCGAATGTCCGGGTTGTGGTATGCAACGCAGTGTGGCTGCCCTGCTCAGAGGAGATGTCAGTGAAAGTTTCATGCTGTATCCTGCCCTTCTCCCCATTCTCTTTATGCTCATTTTTTTGTGCCTCCATCTCATATTTAAATGGAAAAACGGCGGCACCATTCTCAAATATACCTTTATCTTTACTGCCTCCATTATTGTTATCAGCTTTATCCTGAAAATCATCAACCAACATTCATCGTAAACATTCAAATAACCACCTCATCCCTTTCACCTCAATACTCACACTCAAACTCACACTGTCTCACATCCCCTTCGACTCCGCTCAGGGACCATCCAACCCCTTTCACCTCAATACTCACACTCAAACTCACACTGTCTCACATCCCCTTCGACTCCGCTCAGGGACCATCCAACCCCTTTCACCTCAATACTCACACTCAAACTCACACTGTCTCACATCCCCTTCGAC
>CAZJZF010000117.1:0-7228 GCA_964550385.1 uncultured Lentimicrobiaceae bacterium
TTTACTCCATATTACGAAGACCTATGTTTTTCGTTTGCAAACATACGATCTCAACCCTCTCAACCTTCCTCCTAATATTCCTGTCCCTGATCACCAGATTTGTAATGGCTCAGTGTTGCGGCGTTGGAGGGGGCAGTCCCATTGCTTCCGATATCTCGCAAAGTGTTTTGCTTAAAGGGCAGTTGGAGATGAACGCCAACTTCCAGGGCATCAGCTCAACCCGTTTTAAAACCGGAAGCGAAATCGACCACAATTACCTGAAGCGTTTTGGTAGCAGATACAGTTATTTCAGGGTAGCCTACGGCATCACCAAAGAGTTTACCTTCTCTGTCGAAAGCGGATACTGGCTCAACAGGATTCAGATCGGACTTACTGACGATACACTGCAATCATCAGGCATCGCAGATCTGATCCTGATGCCAAAAATCAATATATACAAAAAGAATCACACCGAGCTCACGGCCGGACTGGGATTGAAACTTTCGTTGGGAAAGTTCAACGATTCTACCGGATTTTTGGAGCCCTTTTCCGGCCAGACCATCTATCTGAAACCCCCCCCCGCAGTGCAGCCTTCTTCAGGTGCGAATGACGTGGTTTTCAACCTGTTTTTTGCCAAAGCCATGCCGGCAAAAAGGGTTCGTTTCTTTGCCTCAGCCCTCTATATCCTCAAAGGGTGGAATCCGGCAGGGGAGAAGTTTGGTGATTACGCCAATCTGGGCCTGATTGCGAGCTATGGTTTCCGGAAAAAGCTGAGCGGCATGTTACAGCTGAAGGGAGAATGGATTGGAAAGATGCAAATCAACGAGGTGATCAGGCAATACGATTTTCCGCTGTACGATCCGCAGGCCACCGGAAGCAGAAAGCTTTTTCTGGTACCCCAGGTGAATTACAATCCGGCGAAAGGTTTAAATCTGTTTCTGATGACCGAAATTCCGTTGTACCAATACATGAACAAAACCCAGATTGCATCACAGTTTCAGGTTACCTGTGGAATCTCATACAGGTTTATGGCTTTTAAAGAGGCAAAGGAGGAGGCTGAAGACCCGATGAAAAGGCTGCAACCCTGAAACAGGACTACAGTATGAATTTGTTTAAAAAGTTGCAACAAACAAAAGAATCCCTATCTTTGCACCCGGAATTATCCATGGCCCCGTAGCTCAACTGAATAGAGTATCTGACTACGGATCAGAAGGTTCCAGGTTTGAACCCTGGCGGGGTCACAAAACAGCAAGAGTGTGAGTATTGAGCAACAGCGAAATCTCACGCTCTTGCTGTTTTGTCCCTCAATACTCACACTCACACACCCTCCGGCTGGTCAGGTGTTGTTTAGTCGTTTAGCTGTTTAGTCGTATAGTCGTATTGTCCTAGATGCCCGGATATTATTGTATCAAAACGATACATGGGTTAGAAGTTTTCTGGATGTTCTTTCTGGTGCCATTGATTTTATGGGTAAATGTGAAAATGAAGAGGGATCAGGGTACACCTCCACCTGAATGGATCAACTAATGAGTAATCATTTTTTTCTTAGCTGTTCCATCATCATATATCTCAATAAATGGTACGTTTATTTGTGGTTTAACTATTTCACGACCTGTTAAATCGGTCATTTTTATCAATATTTTATTTTTATTATTTAAAGTTAACTTATTGATATATAGCATATTTCCATCCACATCCGTTTTAATCAGAACCAAAATGAAAGCACCGGATGAAGAATTATCCCACCCTGTTATAATATAACCGCCGTCATTGGTTTGATGAACAGAATGACCTTCACAATTGGTACCATCGCCATAAGTTTTTGTCCACATGGTGTCTCCAAAACTATCCGTTTTAACTAGATAGATTTTGTTTACATGTGAAGCTGTATGATATGTGCCGGTGATTATATATTCACCGTTTAAATTCCGAAGTATTGCATATCCATAGTTATGAGTATGCATATTAAATCTCTTTGTCCAAAGTGTGTCGCCGACACTATCCATTTTTATCAGAAATATTTGTTCATATCCACATGGAACACCTTGATAATCATTTGTATAGCCTAAAAGCATATAACTTCCATCAGCATTCTGTATTATTGAGTAACCCTCCTCTTTACTATATCCTCCAAATGTTTTTGACCATTCGAAATTACCAAGCGAATCAGTCTTTAGCACATAAATATCATAGTTTGAATTTGTTGGTTTGGTGGCTCCTGTGATTATGTAACCACCATCGATTGTTTGATTTATGCAGTACCCATAATCACCATTGTTTTCGTCATAAGTTTTTGTCCATATTGTGTCACCATTGCTATCTGTTTTTATGATAAAGAAGTCATTCCCTTGACTATAATCACTGAATTTATATCCAGTAATGACATAACCGCCATCATTTGTTTGCTGAAATGATCTCCCATAGAATCCATTGTATTTTTTAGTCCATAATGTATCTCCAGCAGGATCTGTCTTAACTAGAAATGCACCAATACTTTGGGGTATAGATGCGATGTTCCCGCCAACAAAATATCCTCCATCATTTGTTTGTGTAACATATAATCCTGAGCTTTCATTAGTATCTCCGTATAGTTCGATCCATAATGAATCTCCATTAATATTAGTCTTAATCAAGGCTAAATTGCTGTTATAATTACCATTATATAATGAACCAGTCAGAATATAACCATTATCGTTTGTTTGTTGAACTGAATAGCCAAACCCTGGCCCGAAATCTTTTTTCCATCCTTGGCTGTAAAGAAGAGAAGGTACCGCTATCATTACAATTAAAAAATATTTCATAATAGTTCATTCATTTAATATCGATTTCCTAAATTTATTTCAAGCTGATTTTTAAGGACGAACAACCAGGCACCATTGGTAGATAATATGTGTAGATCAAATATACTTCAAAGATGGCAATTTTCCTAATCACACAACGACAGTATGTCTAAAAACCCAATTCCCGGGGTTCCGAGGCTCAAAGATACACAGGTTTTCGATAGATGATGTTACTTTTACCACTGAGGCACAAAGGACACGGAGATATCACGCAGTATCCATTATTATCAATTCTTTGTGAATCAGCTTATTTGCATGAAATAGTTGAGCTGTTTATTTGTTTAGTCGTTTAGTCGTCTGGTCGTATAGTCGTTTAGTCGTTCTTTCGCTCAGTCGTATAAAAAAACACGCCCAAACCCTAAACAGCAATCTTTCAGCAGATGCGGTGAAAGGGTGATTCAATTCCCCGGAAAATCAATAAGATTCATCCATCAGATACCCTTTCCGGAGGTTTCAAACCCCTCATCCAAAGAAAAAGAGTTCAGATATACCCGATATCTTTCGAAAAATTATCAAATAGTTCAGGTATAACCGAAATAATTTGGCTATCGGATACCTTGTAAAACCTGCTGATTTTGCGGTGCCTGAGCGCGGTCCCTGAGCTGGTCCCTGAGCGGAGCCGAAGGGGAGCCGAAGGGGAGCCGAAAGCACCGTCAAAGCACAGAACATCGGTGGCTGAGGTCCTCGAAGCCACCGCCTCTGAGGCAATTCTGTCGGTAAAATCCGCCTGAATGTCGATTTTTGCTTGGTAATCAATATCAAGTATTACTTTTATGCGTTAAACCACTTTCATCTGTACCTTAAACTTAAAGAACAGGAAACATGAAGTTTCTTCAATCAGTATCAGTTTTTCTGATCCTTTTTATTTTGAGTATGACCCATTTAAGTGCTCAGCAATGGGGTTTATATACTTTATATGCACCCATTACCGGCACCCAAACCTATCTTGTGGATACGAATGGTGTGACTTTCAAGACCTGGACCCATCCATCAACAGCAAAAACAGGATTTTCTGTGTATCTCACACGTGGCGACACCCTGGTGAGGCCGGTTGCCCTGACAGGGAATCAGTTCAACGGTGGTGGCATCACCGGAAAAGTCCAGAAAGTGACCTGGGATGGAACAGTAGTTTGGGATTATACCCATTCTTCATCAAGTTACTGCCTGCATCACGACATACACCCGATGCCCAACGGAAATGTACTGATGACGAGTTATGAATCCAAAACCCCGGCTGAAGTATCGGCAGCCGGTTGCACTACAGGCATCACAGTATGGTCAGAAAAGCTCATTGAGGTTCAACCCACCGGACCTACTTCAGGCACCATAGTGTGGGAATGGCATTTGTGGGACCATATCTGCCAAAGCGTTGACAATACGAAACCCAATTATGTTGCCTCAGTTTCCCAAAACCCTCAGCTGATGAACATCAACTACAAAATCAGCAAGGATTGGATCCATATGAATGGTCTGGACTACAACCCGACCCTTGACCAGATCACATTCAGTTCCCGCACAATGAATGAAATTTATGTCATCGACCATAGTACTACCACCGCTGAGGCAGCATCACACACAGGAGGCAATTCGGGCAAGGGGGGCGATTTTCTGTACCGCTGGGGCAACCCGCTGGCGTATGGTGTTTCAGGGACCAAGGTATTCAATGTTGTGCACGATGCCCATTGGATTTCTGAGGACAACGTAAATTTTCCAGGGTACCTCTGCGGCTTCAATAACGGGGGTGGCACAGGCGGTAAATCCTGTATTGATATTATCGATCCACCCTACAATGGTTTCACCTACAACTATACCCCCGGGGCAGCCATGTTGCCTGCATCCTATGCTTACCGTCACACGAGCAATTATACAACTTCTTCCAATGGGTCTTCGGTGCAGCTCCCAAACGGAAATAGCCTGATCTGCATCTCAAACTCGGGTTACCTGTATGAAATTGATGCCAATGGTACAACCCTCTGGTCTAAAACGGTGTCTGGTGGTCCTGCCAACGTGGAGCGATATGAGATGTGCTATGTTCGCGGACCCGTTGCAACTGCCACTTCCTCTGCTACATCTGTGCAATCAGGTACCTTAGTCAACCTCTTTTCCAGTGCTGTTTCGCCTACGGAAACAACACCTGTATACTCCTACGCCTGGTCTTCAAACCCTCCCGGATTTACCTCATCGCTTCAGAACCCAGCCTTCACCGCCACAACCGTGGGTGATTACACTTTTACGGTTACGGTCACCAATACTGCACTGGGATGTGAGAGCACCGCCTCAGAAAAGGTTGAGGTTACTCCACCGGTCGGATTCAATCCGCCAGAAGTTCAGTCCGGTGATTTCAATATCCATCCCAACCCTACAGATGGTATAGTGATCCTGCCTGCTGGCACAGCGGATCATCCGCTCGAGATAAGGGTTTTCAACAGCCTGGGAACGCTTATTTTTTATGGGACTAATGTGAAGAACCTTGACCTTTCGGAGTTTGGATGTGGCACTTATTTCTTCACCTTCAGTTTGGATCATGTGCAGGTCTCTGCCCAAAAGGTGGTGGTAGTTAAATAAGAGATTAAGAACCGACTGCCGTATTTCATAACTTCCAAAACCGGTGGTTGAGCGGAGCCGAAGCCACCGCAACATAAACCGGTGACTGAGCGCGGTCCCTGAGCGCAGCCGAAGGGGAGCCGAAGGCACCGGTTGCAGAATTACTGCAACTCCTTAGAGCTTTTTGTAATCTCTGCCAATAACTCCTCATAATTCCGGGTTACCGGATACATCGGGTAGTCGGCCACCACGTTATCGGGCGGACGATAGAAAATTCCCCTTTCGGCCTGCTGAATCATCCCCATATCGTTGTAAGAGTCGCCAATGCCAATAACCTTGTATTGCAACGACTGAAATGCCTGAACCACCTTCCGCTTGGGATCGGGCTGGCGCAGCTTGTAACCTGTAATCATTCCACCTTCATCGGTGATCAGATTGTGGCATAACACCAGGGGTTTACCCAGCATTTCGATGAATGGCATGGCGAATTCCACAAAGCTGTCGGTAACTACAATGGCCTGATGGGTTTTCCGCACGGTGTCGAAGAACTCCCGCGCTCCGGGCAACAGTCCCAGTCCGGCAATCACTTCCTGAATGTATCCGAGTGTAATGCCATGCTCCTCCAGGATGCCGATCCTGTAGTTCATCAGCTTGTCGTAATCGGGCTCGTCGCGCGTGGTGACTTTCAGGGCGTCGATGCCGGTTTTTTTGGCAACATTAACCCATATTTCGGGGGTGAAAACACCCTCCATGTCGAAACAGATGATTTGCATGAATTTAATTAGAAATTAGAAATTAGAAATTAGAAATTATCAATTATCAATTAGTAGTTATAACCATAGACCATTAACCATTTAACATTTGAACCATGATCCTTGAACACTTGAACACTTGAACACTTGAACACTTGAACACTTGAACACTTGAACATTAAAATCTCCCGGATATGCTTGGTATTTGGTTAATAGTTACTCATAAAGTAATCTTTAAACCCTCTGTAATCTGTAGGTATCTTTTCAAATACCTCAGGTTTATCTTCCAGATTCATCAGCGATGGAGGAAGCTCAGGATCGAATCCCAGCAGGGCGTTGATTTCTTCGGGGAATTTGGCAGGGTGGGCAGTTTCCAGGGTGATGTACAATGCTTCCGGATCAGACTTGCCTTCCGAATGCAGGTAGGAGTGAAGACCGGCCCAACCAACGGCTCCGTGCGGCTCGAGAAGTAATTTGTGTTGATCCCACGCTTCTTTGATGGCATTGCGCGTTTGCTGGTCGTCTACCGATACCGACCACAACTCACGTTGCATACGCTCCAGGTCTGCCTGGCGGTTTATCACCCCCTGCTCGTCCATGTTGCCGCCATACAGCGCCACCAGTCGGGCAAGATTGCTGGGATGACCCACATTCATGGCGCTGGAGATGCAGTTCCTGGACGGTTCAATCTTCTTATAATCACCGGTTGAGAGGTAAACAGGGAATTCATCGTTGCCATTTACCGCGATAATAAACCTTTCTGCCGGAAGCCCCATCTGTACTGCAAGCATTCCTCCCATCATATCACCAAAATTGCCCGATGGGACGCAGAAGGTAGCTTTTTCTCCCTCTTTTGCCAGCCGCGACCAGGCATAGAAGTAATACACCATCTGTGGGATAAGCCTGCCAATGTTGATGGAGTTGGCAGAGGAGAGGTTCAGGTAGTTCAGGTTGGGATCGGAAAATGCCTGTTTCACAAGCGCCTGACAGTCGTCGAATTTGCCGTCGAGCGCCACTACCCCGATGTTATTTCCGAGGGTGGTCATCTGTTTGCGCTGCCGGTTGGTAACCTCTGCTTCGGGGAACAACACCAGCACCCTTATGCTGTCGAGG
>CAZJZF010000118.1:0-5809 GCA_964550385.1 uncultured Lentimicrobiaceae bacterium
TCTGAACAATGATCATGTTCCCGGAATGTCGGAAAAGGTTAACCGAGACAATCCCGATGGCAGGCATGGTGGTGATATTGCCGGGCTGATGAAACATGCCGGCTATTTCAAAGAACTGGGCATCACTGCACTGTGGATCAATCCGTTGCTCGAAAACAATATGCCTGCCTATTCCTACCACGACTATGCGGCAACTGATTTTTACCGCATTGATCCCCGTTTCGGTACCCTTGATGAGTACGTGCAGCTATCGGAGGAGTTGAAACGCCTCGGCATAAAACTGGTAGCTGATATGGTGTTTAACCATTGTGGTCTGCATCATTGGTGGATGAAAGATTTGCCAACCTCCTCATGGATCCACCAATGGCCTGGCTTTACGCGTTCGAATTATCGGGCAGAAACCCTCATGGATCCTTACGGTTCTCAATCCGACAAAAAAGAGATGCTGAACGGATGGTTCGACCACGGCATGCCCGACCTGAACCAAAAGGATCCTTTACTGGCTACCTATTTGATACAGAATAGTATATGGTGGATTGAGACGGCGGGACTTCATGGAATCAGGATGGATACATGGCCTTATGTTGATGCCTCTTTTTTAGCATCATGGATTGAGCATATCAAAACAGAATATCCCGATTTTTCGATTCTCGGCGAAACCTGGCTGCAAAAAGAGGCACACACCGCCTGGTTCCAGCAAAATCCCAATACCCGTTTCAACCCTTTGTCAAATCTGGGCTTTCTCACCGATTTTCCGCTCAGTTATGCCATCAACAGGGCTTTCCGCGAGCCCGATTCGTGGACAGGCGGACTGTACGACCTCTATTATGTGCTCAGTCAGGATTTTCTCTATGCCAACCCCAAAAACATCATGACCTTCGTTGATAACCATGATGTTCAGCGCTTTTTCACCAACCAGCAGAGAAGCTATGCGAACTGGGATCTGGGGATGACGTTCCTGTTTACCACCCGGGGAATTCCAGTAATCTATTATGGTACCGAAATCCTCATGGAGGGCGACAAGGGAAAAGGGGATGCCGACCTCCGTAAAGATTTCCCAGGCGGGTGGCCCGGTGATTCCGTTAACACGTTTACGGGTAAAGGGCTCACCTCCGAACAGGGAATGGCGATTAACCGCTTCAGGCAGCTGGTGAAACTTCGCACTGAGGGCATTTTTCATCAGGGGAACATGGTGCAATTCGTACCCCGCGATGGAATTTACGTGTATGGCTGGAACAACTATTATGAAAACCTGCTGGTGATCCTGAACAGAAATGACGTGGAAACAGAGATGGATCCATCCCGCTTTTCAGAGTTGATGCATGGTAAAACCATTGGCATTGAATATTTTACGCAGGAGGTTTACGATCTGGGAAAACCCTTGAAATTGCCTGCCCATAAACCGCTGGTTCTGTATCTGAAATAAAACAAAAATCCCAAAGCCATGACAATCAGAAAAGTAATTTTTCCAGTTTTGCTTCTTACGGTTGTGTTAATGCTGTGGACCTGCAGGCAGCAACCCGCACCAGAACCTGCTGACCTGCTGCTTCATCAACCCATATGGCTCGGCTTTGATACCACAAGGATTTGGTATTCAGATTTCATGCCTCCTGATGTGGAGCCAGATTCCGTGGTGATTCTGGGCCATAAGGTTACCTGGACTGCCGGGGAAAAGTCATTTGTGTATTCGTCACTGCGGGATGCCCCGCCTGTTTTTCCGATGCACCTGTGGCATCAGGGAAACCGTACCGATGTTGTGCTGAAAAAGTCAAGGGCAGTCAGAATAAGCTACCGTTTTGATCCCGGCGGAAAAACCTATGATCAGGTTTCTCTCAAAGGGGAGTTCAATGGCTGGACCCCTTCGCGTACACCGCTGAGCATGAAAGATGGAGTTTGGGAAGCTTCCCTTACGGTTCCTGAAGGCAAATACCAATACCTTTTGGTTGCCGATGGAGCTGAGATGCTGGATCCCGGCAACCCGGAGAAGGTGAGCAACAATATGGGAGGCTTTAATTCGGTGCTGGTGGCCGGAGACGCAAAAAAAGGAAACGTTCCCCTTTTGGTTACTTCAGAAACCACCGGCAGAAAGGTTATGATAAAAACCCAATATCAACCTGAATCAATTATAGTATTGTGGAACAACCAGGCACTGGAATCTGGTGAATATAAAACAGACAATGAGATACTGACGGTTAAAATTCCGAAGTCAGCAAAGAAAAAGAAGAGAACCTGGATCAGGGTGTTTGCCTGGAATGAGTCGGGAACCGGAAACGACCTGCTGATTCCGCTTGATTTTGGACAGGTAGTGGTAAATTCATCCCTGCTTACCAGGACGGATATGCATTCTGCCATCATGTACAACGTATTTGTAGACAGATTTTTCAATGGAAATCCCGCCAACGACAAACATCTGCCCGACAGCCTGGTGTTGCCCAAAGCCAATTATTATGGTGGCGACCTGGCCGGGGTTCTTCAAAAAGCGGAAGAGGGTTATTTCAAGGATCTTGGTGTGAATACCCTCTGGCTTTCGCCGGTAGTGAAGAATGCAGACGGCCCCTATGGACAGTGGAATGATCCGCCCACAAAGTTTTCTTCTTATCACGGTTACTGGCCGGTATCCTTTACCGAAACGGACACCCATTTCGGCACTGCCGAAGAATTGAAAGCCCTGTCTGGCTCACTGCACAAGGCTGGAATGAACATCCTGCTCGATTTTGTAGCCCATCACGTGCATCAGGATCACCCCTATTTCAAGGCAAATCCGGATATTGCCACGAACCTCTATCTGCCTGATGGAAGCCTGAACACAGAGCGTTGGGATGAGCATCGTCTCACTACCTGGTTCGATGTCTTTCTGCCAACGCTGAATCTTGAGCGTGCAGAGGTAGCCCACCTGGTTTCCGACTCCACAGTATGGTGGCTCAACGAGTTTCAGCTCGATGGCTTCAGACATGATGCCGCCAAGCATATCCCCTTGTCGTTCTGGAGGATGCTTACCGATAAGATCCGAAGAAATGTAGTGTATGCCGAAAAAAGGCCGGTATATCAGATCGGGGAAACCTATGGCAGCACAGAGCTGATAGGGAGTTACCTGGGAAGTGGTCTGCTGGATGCACAGTTCGACTTTAATGTGTTTGATGCGGCACTGGGAGCCTTTGCCGGTGGCCAGCCTTTCGGCCTTCTGTCGCAAAGAATGGAGGAGAGCATGCAGTACTACGGCTTTCACAACCTGATGGGCAACATCACCGGAAACCAGGATCGTGCAAGGTTTATCTCCTATGCCGGTGGTGATCTGAAGTTTGAGGAAAACGCCAAGGCAGCAGGATGGCAAAGGGAAATTGGAGTAGGTGACCCTGCGGGTTACAACCGGTTGCAGATGATGATGGCCTTCATCATGACCATTCCCGGAATTCCGGTTATTTATTATGGTGATGAAATTGGAATGCCGGGAGGAAACGATCCCGACTGCCGCAGGATGATGCGATTTGGCAATGAACTGTCGGAAGAGGAAGCTGCCAACCTGAAAATCACACAAAAGCTTACAGAGCTCCGGAAACAAAACATGGCGCTGATGTATGGCGATATCAGCTATAAGCAGGTCTCGGATCATACCTTTGTTTTTGCCAGAACCTGGTTCGGAAACACCGTTATCGTGCTGTTCAACAACAGCTTTGAACCTGCTGAACTTAAAGTGGATGTAAATGCATTTGCCCCGGGTAAGAATTTTCTTCCCCGTTTTGGCAGCAGGGTTAAGGCAGGTAAAGATTTTCTTACCCTATCTTTGCCGGGCAATTCATTCGAAATTCTTATCAACCAATAATCCATCAGATGAAGAAATCCATCATTTTTGCAGCAGCCCTCGCAGGTCTGGCAATGGCCTGCAATACTGACAAACACAATGATTCTATGAAGATGAACGGAACGCACGAAGACTGGAGCAGGAATGGGGTGATTTACGAGGTAAACATCCGGCAGTACACCCCCGAAGGAACTTTTAATGCATTTGCTGCACATCTCCCAAGGCTGCAGAAGATGGGAGTCGACATCCTGTGGCTGATGCCCATCCACCCTGTTGGAGAACTGAACCGCAAAGGATCCCTGGGTAGTTACTATGCCGTGCAGGATTACAAAGGGGTAAACCCCGAATTTGGAACCATGGCGGACCTGAAAAATCTGGTGGATAAGGCTCACAGTCTGGGGATGAAGGTGATATTGGACTGGGTAGCCAACCATGCCGCCTGGGACAATGTGTGGACCGTTACCAATCCTGATTTCTTTGAAAAGGACGATAGAGGGAAATACATCTCACCCTATGACTGGACAGATGTGATTTCGCTGGATTACAACAATCCCGTTATGCGTGATTCGATGGTGTCGGCATTGAAATTCTGGATTTCTGAGGTGGATATCGACGGATACCGTTGCGACGTGGCAGGTATGGTACCCACCGATTTCTGGGATGCTGCACGCAAGGAGCTGGAAGCGCTGAAACCTGTATTTATGCTGGCTGAAGATGAAGACAATGCAGATTTGCTAAGGGAAGCCTTTGATATGAATTATGCCTGGAAGGTGCACAAAATCATGAATGGCATCGTAAAAGGGGATAAAAAAATGGATGACCTGAAGGAGTATTTCCGCTGGAATGATTCTGCCTTCAAAACAGCCGATTACCGGATGAACTTCATCACCAACCACGACGAAAATTCGTGGAACGGAACCGAATTTGAGCGAATGGGTGATGCAGTGGAAGCTTTTGCTGCATTTACCTTTGTGATGCCGGGTATGCCCTTGATCTACAGCGGGCAGGAAGCTGGTCTCGACAAACGGCTGCGGTTTTTTGAGAAAGATACCATTGACTGGAGCACTGTAAAATATAATGATTTATACACCAATCTGATACGGATCAGGAAGAAGAATTCTGCCCTGTGGAGTGGTACCTGGGGTGCTCCGATGGAAATGGTAAACAACAACCATCCCGACCGGGTTTATTCCTTTTTGCGGCAGAATGATCATGTAGCCATTGTTGCCGTGTTCAATTTCTCCGATCAGGATTGCACCGACCTCAAACTTACACTGGAAGGAAACTGGAAAAACATGATGACCAAAGAGAAGTTGAGGTTCAGGGAGGATACCCGCCTCACCCTCAAGCCCTGGGAATATTTGATTCTCAAACAGAAATAGCAGTATCAACCCTCCAGGTACCATATCTTCAATTACCAAGACTGTTACAGAACCTACCCTATGCTCCAAAGGCTTGTTATAAGCAATTATGCACTGATCCGTCAACTGGATCTCACTTTCAGCAAAGGCTTTTCTACACTTACAGGTGAGACTGGCGCCGGAAAATCGATCATGCTGGGGGCTCTGGGGCTGGTGCTCGGCAACCGGGCCGATTCCCAGGTGTTATGGGATAAGGACGAGAAGTGTATTGTGGAAGCGACATTTCGGGTTGCCGGGTATCAACTGGAGAAGGTTTTTGAAGAAAATGATCTCGATTTCACTCCTGAAGCGCTGTTCCGGCGTGAGATCACCCCCACGGGAAAGTCCCGTGCTTTTATCAATGACACCCCGGTTACCCTGCCGCTGCTCAAAGAGGTGGGCAGCCACCTTGTAAACATCCATTCGCAGCATGAGCTTCTGCTGCTGAACAACCGTGATTTTCAGCTTGCCGTTATAGATTCTTTTGCCGGACTGGAGAAGGAGGTGGAGCAATATCAGGAGGTGTATGCAAGCTTCAGAGAACAGCATTCCCTCCTTTTAGAGCTCAGGAAAAGATTTGCATCGCAGAATGCACAGGAGGATTATGACA
>CAZJZF010000118.1:5819-7181 GCA_964550385.1 uncultured Lentimicrobiaceae bacterium
TGACACCTTTGTGCTGGATGAGTTGACGGCAGCAGACCTCGACCGCGCAGATCTTACAGCCATTGAATCTTCATGCCGGTTGCTCGAAAATGGGGAGCAAATCCGACATCAGCTATTTGTTTTAACGGAATTGTTTGATAATGAGCCTGTAGAACTTCTGGCTACCCTGAAGAATACTGCAGAAAGCCTGCAAAAGATGGAAGCAGGAGGGCGTCTCAACTCGGTATCAGAACGGCTTAAATCCCTTTGGCTTGAGGCGGATGACCTGAATCGTGAAATCCAACTGTTGCTGGGGGATGTGGAGGACAATCCGGAAGAGCTGAGCCGGCTGCGCGACAGGCTGAACCATCTGTTTCAGCTTTTACAGAAACACCATGTCAGGGAAATCGGTGAGTTGATTGCCATCAGGGATGCATTGAAATCAAGGTTTCAGCAGAATAGTACGCTGGGAGAGGAAATAGTGAGCAGGCAGGCAGGTTGTGATGCCACTTACCGTGAACTCGTGAGCAGGGGAGAAGCACTTTCGCAGAAAAGAGCAGCAGCGGCTGAGCCTTTGCAGGGCCACCTTTGCGACATCCTTGCCAGGCTTGGGATGCCACAAGCCTCCGTGCTTTTTGCCATGGTCCGGCTGCCTGAGCCCGGTCCCGACGGTGCGGACCAGGTAGAGCTTCTTTTCAATGCCAACGCCGGGATGGCTCCTAGTCCGGTAGGAAGAATTGCCTCCGGGGGTGAGCTGTCGCGATTGATGCTGGCCATTAAGTCGGTATTGTCGCTGCGCCGACTTATCCCTACCATCATTTTCGACGAAATTGACGCAGGAGTGTCGGGTGAGATTGCCGGCAAAGCAGCAGCCATCATGCAACAGATGGGAGAAACCATGCAGGTAATTGCCATCACGCATCTGCCACAGATTGCCGCGAGGGGTACAACCCATTATCTCGCCACCAAATATACCGAGCTGGGGCGTACTGTTTCAGTCGTAAAGCAACTTACCGGATCCGGGCGGGAGGAGGCCATTGCCCGGTTGCTTAGCGATACCGGCGATCCTACCCCGGAGTCCCTTGCCAATGCCAGACGGTTGCTGAAAGGATAGTTGAACATTTGCGATGCTCACCTGTTTTGTCTAAGATTACGTTAAACAAGAAATCATGACCTATAATTTACTCAAAGGGAAACGTGGAATTATTTTTGGCCCTCTCGACGACAAATCGATTGCCTGGAAGGTGGCAGAGCGTGCACACGAAGAGGGTGCCATCTTCACCTTGTCCAACACCCAGACTGCCATCCGCTTCGGCACTATCAGCGAATTGGCGAAACGCACAGGTTCGGAGGTAATTCCTGCCGATGCTACTTCTGTTCAGG
>CAZJZF010000119.1:0-7082 GCA_964550385.1 uncultured Lentimicrobiaceae bacterium
CATGTCCGCCGGTTTCGAGGTCGAATCCCAGAGAGAGGGAAGGGAACGTTGAAGAGAACCTGAATTTTTCAGGGACATAAAAATACTCGCCATTGAGGGTCAGGCGAGGCAACAGTTTATACCTCGCTCCTGCGCCAAACACAGGGATATCGTTATGATCGGTGGCTAACAACACCAGATTGTTGTGGACCAAAGCGCCTGTGATTTGAGCTGACAGATTGCCGGTAAACTTTCGGGCGACCAGAAGCTGATGGGTGTAAGTGAGACGATGGGAAAACAGGTATTCCCGATCCGGATCAGGCCATTCGGCAGTCCTCAGGGCTGCTGAAGAGTACCACACAACCGTAAGCGGTATTTCATGCTTCCCTGTTTGCTGTCGCATCAGCTTGATTTTCAGTGATCCGTCAACCATCTTGTTAAAACTGCTTCGTCCAATTCCCAGGCCTATCCATTCAGCAGGTGCATAGTCGAGGCCAAGTCTGATGGTGGACTGGTCGAGGCCAAAAAACTGCTTCAACCCGCCGTTTATCGCTCCGAAATGATGGCTCACCGTAAAAATCATCTCTCCTTTCGGAGCCAACTCCACCGAATGTCCGTTAACCACCCTGATGGATTTGAAAGTGGCAATGGTATAATTAGGCAAAAGAGAATCCTGCCCAAAAGGATCTTCATCGGTGGTCTGCGCTTGCAAACGCCCGCATGAGAAAAAAGCAATTACAGATAAAGTGAGGATCAACAGAGAAGTTCTCATGGCATCACAATTTGGATGCCTCAAAGCTAACTTTTATTGTAATCTCATCTGCAACAGCTTTCGGCTTTTTCACCTCATAATCTTTCAGTTTTATCTTGAAATCGGCCTTCCCCACCAACACACCCCCCTTTACTTCAATGGTGCCTTTGGCAGTAACTTTCTGGCTTACGCCATGGATCATCAGGTCTCCCGTCACCTCAACATTGTACACCCCATTTTTGGAAAGGTCAATCTTTTTAAAATCTTTGATGGTGCCCTTGAAGGTTGAAGTGGGAAATTTATCCGACTCCATATAGTTTTCGTTGAAATGCTCCTGCATCAGAGCCTTTTCGAAAACAAAGGATTTGATCAGCACTTTGAACTGCATCGTACCATCAGACATATCGAGCGCCACATTCACCTGGCTGTTATGCGCTTCAATATCCTCTACCGGGGTGCTGGAAAAGAAGGAGATTTTCCCGGTTTTGGTCAGGTATTTCTGACCCATGGCCACCGGTACTACCATTACCATCAGGGCAATTATGAGTAATTTTTTCATCTTTTAAGTTTTTTAAGGGTTTATAAAACAAGCAAGCAACTTTCAAGGATTACGTCTTCTCCGTTGTAACCGTTACAAAATCCTTTAATGCGCAGTGTGGTTCCGGGTTTAAAGGATTGGTCCGGAAGTGTTCCGGAAAAAGTGCATCTTACCCCCTGCGGTCCAAAATCCCCCTCTCCCATCACAAATACCGCTACGGTGAGGGTATCGAGCTTCTCGAATTTTGCTGGAATTCCGGTAACTTCAATTACTTTTCCGGTGTAAAGGCTGTCGGAGATCTGTGCTGAAGCGGTATAGGATTGATAGAGTGAGTCAACCGTAAGGGAATGCATTGTCGTTTCGGTAGAAACATCTTTGTGAGGCTTATTGTACACAAATGTCCATACGGCCCACAAGGTGGCCAAAGCCAGAATGGCAAGCAATATCAGAATCAATACTTTACGTTTCATTTTTCGTGAGTTATTATGATTAATTGTTTTGATACCCCTGGTTGATCCAGGCAGCTATACGGTTCAGGGAGCAGGAGTCTAGCATATTTTGGCCGGGAGGCATCGCAGTAAATCCCATCTGATGAAAGACTGCTCCTTTAAGCTTTCCATTGCCGGCAACCACCGAAAGTCCCTGGTGGGTTGAGGTTATCACGCCGCCTGACGGAAATCCGGGTGCGTGGCAACTGTTGCAGGAATTTGCCATGACCGGGGCAATATGGGTTGAATAGCTTACCAAAGTAGTATCGCAGGGATTCTTTACTGTGAAGAAATCCTCTTCATTATCGGTGGTGCAGCCAGCAGATGCCAAAAGCAACCCAGCCACCAGAATGAACAAAAACAGTCCAAACGCCCTTGTCTTATTCATATTGGGTCAATGATTTAGTATGTTCCATCAACATACTAGAAACCAAAATGTTCAAGCCCTGAGTGGCGAAAAATGTGATTCCTGAACCACCTTTACCTTGCGGATGCCAGATACATATCGTCAGGCCTGAGAATATGCAAAATGGGTCCGAGGAAGTACTCCAGTGCTACAAGCTTCCGGATGACAGGATCGCCAAACTGCTTGTCGTCCACTCCATTGATAAACTCCCTGGCAAATGTCTCCGGCGACACGGTGTGCTGAGGCATAATTTCCCGGTAGCGGTACATGACCCAGTCTTCAGGATACTGCAGATCAAGAATGCAGCTGGTAAAGTTTCCCTCATACATCTTTTCGGCAAAATGGATCTCTTCCATATCCCCCAGCATAGTTTCAAGCTCATTGAGCCTGAATTTCCACGAAGTATCCATCCCTTTCCCTTCCATCAGATATCCAAGCCAGTTCTTATAACCGCTCAGCAGTTCATCCTGGTTTCGGCAAAACCTGTTGTCTATCAGGAATTTACCGAAGGCTTCAGTGAGCCCGTTCAGCAGGGCATTGTATTCGGGGCCAAGACAGGAATCAAGTTGCTCCTCCCTTGCACTCGCTTCGCCTGCCTCATTATGATTGCATCCTGCAGAAAGGATCAGGCTTACAAGGATCAGCATTGAAAAAAAAGCACGGGTTACCTGGTTCATTTTGAAGGGCATTTGAGTTTAAAGCCAATTCCATGGATATTTTCTATGGTCACGGAAGGGTCATCTTTGAGATATTTCCGGAGACGGGAGACAAATACATCCAGGCTTCGGCTGATGAAAAAATCGCTGTTTTTCCATACGGCATCCAGAATATCTTCACGTTCGAGGATCTTATTGGGGTACCGGGCAAAAAAAGCAAGCAGTTCTGCTTCCCGCAGGGTAAGTTCCTGTTCATCCTCCCCGTTTTTCAGTAACTGGTTGGGGAGATCCAATATGAATTTTCCAATGGGAAACACTTTCGGAAGCTCATCCGGAGTCAATTTTTTGGGCCTGTGAAGGAAGATGTTGATTTTAAGCTGAAGTTCCTCAATGGAAAAAGGTTTGGTAATGTAATCATCGGCACCAATTTTCAAACCATGAATCCTGTCCTCTTTCATCGTTCTGGCAGTCAGAAAGATGATAGGGATATCGGTATTTACTTTCCGGATTTTCCGCGCCAGATCGAATCCATCGGAGCCCGGCAGCATCACATCCAGAATACAAAGGTCGAATTCATCACGGTTATAGGCTTTCCAACCTTCCAGTCCATCAGCACACCAGGTGATAATAAAACCATACATTTCAAGGTTATCGCGGGTTACGAAGCTCAATGCTTCATCATCTTCCACGTAAAGAATCCTCGGCTTTTTCTCGGTCATTGCACAATTTATTTAATGGCTGAACACAGGTTGGGGTTGCTTATTATGGATTCCATCAGTATCAGGATTTCACGGGAAGGCTTTTTGCCGGAATAAAAATGGTAAATACCGAGCCTTTGCCAGGTTCACTTTTAAGTTGAATCTTCCAGCCATGTGCCCGAACCAGGTGATGGACATAATGGAGACCCAGTCCAAATCCCTTTACATTGTATATTGCACCGGTGGGTACCCTGAAAAACCGGTCGAAAATTCTTCGCTGATATTTCTTTTCGATTCCAATTCCCTGATCCACTACCTTGAGAAGGATGTTTTTACCTTCCTTCAGAACTGAAATGGTGATCTCCGGTGCCTCCCGGCTGTATTTAATGGCATTATCGAGCAGATTAACCAGTATGTTGGTCAGGTAAACGTGATCGGCCAGTATAGTTGGCAACCCTTCGCTGGCATCTGTTTTCAGTGATCCATTCAGGGCAGCTACGCGCGGTTCAAAGGTTCCGGCAATGGTTTGTACCAACAGAGGCAAATCCACAGGAACCCTGTCCAGGTCAAACTTTTTCCGTTCGGTCACGGCAGCCTGCAATACTTTGTCAACCTGTTCCCGCAGCCTCTGGTTTTGTTCAGCAATGATTTGAGCATAATTGCGGACCCTGCCGGCAACCTGCGCAAAGGGTTCCTTTTGAAGTACCTCGGCAGAAATGGCAATAGTGGAAATAGGGGTGCGGAACTCATGGGTCATATTGTTGATAAAATCGCGCTGGATTTCAGAGAGTCTTTTCTGTCGAAAAACCAGCCAAAGCGACCATCCAAAGAAGGCAACTGCAGAGAACATTATCAACGACGAAATGAACCATTCATTCATGTTGCTGATGATATAATTCTGTTTCCCGGGGAAATTAATCCCGAAGTAATAGGTACATGTATTGCATTTGGCAAATACATGCCCGGTTGCTACGGTGTCGGCAGGATCGCCTGTGTTTACATACCTTCCGTATACCATCTCATTTTCATGACAATCGTAAATGGCGTATTCATAATCCAGAACAATATTTCGTCGTGCAAACTCCCGGCGTAGGAGCAACTCAAGAATATCTTTATCAAGCACATCATTCACCTCTACTATGAAATAATTGGAAGAAAGCTGATGCACCGGAGCCTTTACCTGCAGCACCGATTTGTTAAAATCGGCAATTTTTGAAGCCACATCAAACAGGGCAACACTCATGGTTTGGTTAAACTGATTCTCTCCGGTGTCGTAAGCTTTTTTGACCCAATACACCTGGAAAAATATAATCCCCGCCAGGGTGATCATTCCGAAGATGATTAAAAGCCTGATGCCATTGCTTTTCATGTATCGTCTATTCCCGGTTATAACATTTATTTGCCGTAAAGGTAGTGATTCCTTGTCACAGATGGAGAACTGGCCTGCCATACATTGGTCTGTTTTACATTTCGTTTACATCTTTTTACCGGTAGTTAACAGCCAATCCTTCTGGGTGGTCTTACTTTTGCGTCAATGACGGGCAACCTTTTTGCTTTTCCAGTTGTTTACCCTCTACATTGCAAATCGTATGAAAAGAAAATATCTCTCCTCTCTGGCCGCTGTACTTGCATTACCCGCATTGTTTTTTCTCTTGACAAGCCTTGGATCGCCCCAACAAGTTGCTGACGATGGTCTCATCAAATGGAAGAAGGTAACCCACGATTTTGGAGCCATTCCACTAAAGAAGCCGGTAATGGCAGAATTCAGGTTCGTTAACGTCAGCAAAGATCCTGTTGTAATAACCCGGGTGGTAGCTTCATGCGGATGTACTGTGCCAAAATATGACGAACTTCCCATTCTGCCTGGCAGGGAAGGAGTTATCAAAACCTCTTTTGACGCAGAAAGCAAAGGAGTTTTCCATAAGAAGATTACGGTATTGATGGATGTAGGCACCTACGAGATCTTTATTAAAGGTTTGGTAACCGAATAATTTAGCAAAGACCCTTCTGGGCTTTTCTTTTTTCCACCCGAAGCTCTCCTTTTACAAAGCAAAGTGGCGTATCTTTGTGCCATAGCAAGCCCGGAGCCATGTCGCCATATACCTTTTTCTTTCACCTTGGACGTTATCTTATGCTGATGCAGAAGGTATTACGGCGCAGTGAGAAACAGAAGATATTCTGGCAACAGGTACGGGATGAGTTCATGCAACTGGGGGTCGGCTCTCTTTGGATTGTGCTGATTATTTCTGTTTTTATGGGAGCTGTTGTGGCCATTCAGATATCTTTCAATATGGGGAACCCTTTGCTGCCAAGATACACAGTTGGTTATATCACCGCCCAAAGTATAATCCTGGAGTTCAGTCCCACCATTATGGCTCTGATTCTGGCCGGCAAAGTGGGAAGTCGCATCTCTTCCGAGATAGGGACGATGCGTGTTACGGAACAAATTGATGCACTGGAGATTATGGGTCTTAATTCGGCCAATTACCTCATTTTACCTAAAATTGTTGCTGCTTTGTTTGCCTTCCCGATGCTCATTGTCATCTCGATGTTTCTGGGAGTTTTTGGGGGCTGGGGAGCGATATACCTGACAGGGATATACAGTGGCGCCGATTACATCTTCGGCATCCAGTCTTTTTTCGAGCCCATTCAGGTAGTTTATTCCCTTACAAAAACGATAATTTTTGGTTTTCTGATCACCTCCATTTCCGGCTATCACGGTTATTCCACCTCAGGGGGTTCGCTTGAGGTAGGAAGGTCGAGCACACGGGCGGTTGTAGCCAGCTGCATTATGATCATCTGCATGAATCTGATACTAACCCAACTCTTTCTGGGATGATCAGGACAGAAGGCATATCGAAGAGTTTTGACGGTCACCTGGTGCTGGATGGTATCTCCGTTACATTTGAACCGGGTTTGGCCAACCTGATCATCGGCGAGAGCGGCTCGGGAAAAACGGTGCTGATGAAATGTCTGGTAGGACTTTTCAGGGTAGATGCCGGCCGGATATTTTACAACGACCGCGACTACACTGCGATGGGGCATAATGAACTGAAGGAGGTACGCAAGGAGATCGGGATGCTTTTTCAGGGTGGGGCGTTGTTCGATTCAATGACCGTACTCGATAATGTGATGTTCCCACTGAAGATGCTCACCAACCTCACCTACCGGCAGCGCGTTAAGCGGGCTCTTGAATGCCTGGATCGGGTAAACCTGCTGGGATCTGACAGGCTTCTGCCGGCAGAAATCAGCGGAGGGATGAAAAAGCGGGTTGCCATTGCACGTGCAATCTCTATCAACCCAAGGTACCTTTTCTGCGATGAACCCAACTCGGGTCTCGACCCCAAAACGGCTGCACTCATTGATAAACTGATCGCTGAAATCACCCGTGAATATGGCATGACAACCATCATCAACAGCCACGACATGAACTCGGTAATCGGAATTGGCGATAAGATCAACTTCATCTATGAGGGGAAGCTCTGGTGGGAGGGCGACAGGTTTTCTCTCCTTGAATCGAACAATCCTGAAATCAGGAAATTCTTGTATACCAATGAGATACTGAA
>CAZJZF010000120.1:0-6237 GCA_964550385.1 uncultured Lentimicrobiaceae bacterium
GCGGCACTTCTGAAGACCGGTGCTTTGCAGTATATAGCCTATCGGCTTTCCCGGATGTTCCGGTATAAGTTTAACGGTGGATTGATCCTGATGATGGGAATGATAGCCATCATTTCGGCCTGGGTAAATAACACCCCGGTGGTTGCAGTATTTATTCCTGTGGTACTGCAGATTGCTCACGCCTCAGGACAAAATCCGCAAAAAATGCTCATCCCGCTTTCTTACGCTTCGATTTTCGGAGGTGTGTGTACCTTGATTGGCACCTCTACCAACATTCTGGTAAGCGGAATCGCCGAAAAGGAGGGACTCCCTGGTTTTGGGATGTTTGACCTGGCACCGATGGGAGGCATTTTTCTGGTTGCCGGAATCGGTTATATGGCCTTGATAGGCAAGAGGTTGCTTCCCGCACGCTCGGAGGCGATAGCTCTCAGGGAGAAGTTTGAACTTCGGGAATATTTTACGGAGATAGAATTGATGGACAATGCTGAATCGGTGGGTAAGAGGATTATGGACAGCGTGATTTTTAAGGAGCTGGGCATGGACATCTTTGAGATACGGAGGGCAGGCATACGGTATGCCATGCCTACACGCGATTTTGTGCTGATGGCCCATGATATTCTGAAAGTAAAATGTGATATGCAGGTGATTAAAACCATGAAGGATCGGGTGAGGGTGATGGTAAAGTCGACCTGGAGAATTGGTGATGATGACCTGAAGGGGAAAGATTCGGCGCTGGTAGAAATTGTGATTACCAGCAATTCGGTATTTGAGGGAAGAACCCTCGGCGATATCGACTTCCGGCGCAGGTTCAGGGCAGTACCCCTTGCCATCAGGCATCGTGCAGAAGTTGCCCATGAAAACCTTTATGAAATGCCTCTGAAAGCCGGAGATGTTATTCTGGCAGAGGCAAAAAAACACTTCCTTCCGGAGTTGAAACAACAGCAGAAAAGCCAGAATGCTCCCTTTGTGCTTTTATCTGAAGACCCTGTTATTGATTTTAACAAGCGCCGGTTCATTATCGTAGCATCCTTGATTGCAACCGTAGTAACGCTTGCAGCAACAGGGATTCTTGATATTATGCCTGCTACCATTGCCGCTGTAACTCTATTGGTACTCTCGAAGCAGATGACCATGAAAGAGGTATATGACTCCATTAACTGGCAGGTGGTATTCCTGCTGGCAGGTTCCCTGTCGCTTGGCACCGCCATGTACACCACCGGACTTG
The DNA here is from genome assembly GCA_964550385.1 of uncultured Lentimicrobiaceae bacterium. GTDB lineage: Bacteria > Bacteroidota > Bacteroidia > Bacteroidales > SKPS01 > SKPS01. The sequence goes on from CAZJZF010000120.1 coordinate 1,226, forward strand.
ATCACATCATTGCCGATAGTATGATCGGATTTCTGGGGCAGTGGGGGCCAGTGGCAGTGCTTTCAGGCCTTTATCTGATTACGGTACTTATCACCGAGATCATGTCGAATAACGCAGCAGCCGCTTTGATGGCTCCTATCGCTATCGCCACAGCTATCGCTATGCAACTGAGTCCGGTACCGTTTCTGATGGCCATCACCTTTGCCGCTTCCGCCAGTTTTATGACTCCAATCGGTTACCAGACCAATACCATGGTTTACGGTGCCGGGCAATACAGGTTCACCGATTTCTTCAGATCAGGTGCACTGCTCAGTCTCCTGTTCTGGCTATTGGCAACCCTGATGATCCCTTTGATATACCCCTTTTAGGAGGTTGAGGAGGTTGAGGAAGTTGAGTTGTTTATTCGTTGAGTTGTTTAGTCGTAAAACCTTGAACACTTGAACACTTGAATACTTGAACATTTGAACATTTGAACACTTGAACATTTGAACCTTTTAAACACTTGAACACTTGAACATTTTAACCCTTTTCCCGGAACTCACACAGGATCAGCTCCATCAGCTGGATGCACTGGAAGGATTATACCTGGAGTGGAACAGCAGGATCAATGTGATTTCCCGAAAGGACATGGAGCACTTTGCGGAGCACCACTTGTTGCATTCTTTGTGTATCGGACTGTTTTTCAAATTCAAACCCGGAACCACAATTCTGGATGTTGGCACAGGAGGCGGGTTTCCGGGTATACCCCTGGCCATCCTTTTCCCTGAAGTGCAATTCACCCTGATCGACTCCATTGGAAAAAAAATCAAAGTGGTAAATGAGGTAAAAGATGCACTCGGACTCATGAATATTGAAACCGAAGCAGTGCGGTCAGAGCAGATGCATCGCAGCTTCGACTTTGTGGTGAGCCGCGCCGTAACTTCATTGCCTGATTTTGTACGACTGGCAGGGAACAGGGTGGCTGGCAGGGGCGGAAATGATTTTCCGAACGGCATACTATACCTCAAGGGAGGTACGTTTGAGGAGGAGCTTTTACAGGTCAGGGGCTGGCAATCCAGGGTATTCAATTTGTCGGAATGGGTTTCTGAACCTTTTTTCGAAACGAAAAAACTGGTGTACCTGCATCGGTAACCCTTGAAATTGCTACCTTTACCCCCATGTAATCTTATATCAACCTAAATACAAAAACGTATGAGCAACCCGATTCTTAATCTGGAACCCAAAGCTGTTTGGAAACATTTTTACAGCCTTACCCAAATTCCCCGCCCTTCGAAGCACGAAGAGGCTGTGGTGGAGTTTATGAAACAGTTTGCTGCTGAAAACCATCTGGAATGTATCATAGATGGTGTTGGCAATGTGATTTTGCGCAAGCCTGCTACTCCTGGCATGGAAAACCGCAAGGGGATTGTTTTGCAGGGACACCTGGACATGGTGCCGCAAAAAAACAGCGATAAAGCGCATGATTTTGAAAAAGATCCAATCGAAGCCTACATCGATGGAGAATGGGTTACGGCCAACGGCACCACTCTTGGAGCCGACAATGGTATTGGCGTAGCTGCTGCCATGGCAGTACTTGAGTCGAAGAATATTGCGCATGGACCGCTGGAAGCGCTTCTTACCATTGATGAAGAAACCGGAATGACCGGTGCCTTCGGACTGGGCGCCGGCATCCTGCAGGCCGATATCCTGATCAACCTCGACTCTGAAGATGAAGGGGAACTTTACATTGGTTGTGCCGGCGGTACCGATGCCAATGCAAAATTCCGGTATACCGAAGAAGCCGTTTCAGGTGCTGTAAAAGGGGTAAAAATCAATGTAACCGGGCTCAAAGGGGGTCACAGCGGAATGGACATCGTGCTGGGGCGTGGCAATGCCAACAAGGTTCTTTTCCGTTTTCTGAAATCTGCCGAATCTGACCTTGGCTTCAGAATGAGTGCCATTGAAGGGGGTAGCCTCCGGAATGCAATTCCCCGTGAAGGCTTCGCAACTGGAACTATCCCATCCGATAAAGCAGAAGCTTTTGCCAAAGCACTGAAGGCATATGCCGACATTGCCAAAGCGGAACTTGCAGCCACCGAACCAGACCTCGCAGTATCTTTTGAAGAGATTCCGCTTCCGGCAACCTGGATCGATGCCAAATCCCAGGGCAACCTCATCAGGGCGGTAAATGCCTGCCCCAATGGTGTAATGCGGATGAGTGATGCCATGGAAAACCTGGTGGAGACCTCTACCAATCTTGCCATCGTGAAGTCGAAAAATGGGGTTGTGGAGGTCAATAGCCTGATGCGCAGCTCTGTTGACACTGCCAAGGAAGGTCTTGCCGTGATGGTAGCCAGCGTGTTTGAACTCGCCGGTGCCGAGATTGATTTTACCGGCACCTATCCGGGATGGCGCCCAAATCCCAATTCGGAGATCCTGAAACTGGCAGGGGAAGTGTACAACGAAAAATATGGCAAGATCCCCGAAGTAAAAGCCATCCATGCAGGTCTCGAATGCGGGCTCCTTGGTGCAGTATATCCCCACTGGGATATGATCTCCTTTGGCCCCACGATCCGCTATCCCCATAGCCCCGACGAGAAGGTCAATATTGCCACGGTAGCCAAGTTTTACGATTACCTGGTGGAGATGCTTCAAAAGGTTCCTGTAAAATCGTAAAAAAAAATCTCACAGGGATTTGGAGGTATAAAAAAGTTCCGTATTTTTGCACCTCCAAAAAAACAAGACCATTATGAAACGGACCTATCAGCCATCGAAGAGAAAACGCAGGAACAAACACGGTTTCAGAGAGAGAATGGCAACTGCCAATGGCCGCAAGGTTCTGGCACGCAGAAGGGCAAAGGGGCGTAAAAAGCTGACTGTGTCCGATGAAATGAGATTCAAATAAACCGGCCAACGTTTCCGGATGAAGAGGCTGTCTTGCAAAAGACAGCCTCTTTTGTTTTGAATCAGGTGCATTTCTCCGTACGGTATTTGCTATCTTTGCGCTTCCCGGGGGAATGATTGCCCGAAAGCAACGTATGAAAAAAGTCCTCATCATCACCTATTACTGGCCTCCGGCAGGGGGACCGGGAGTACAGCGCTGGCTTAAATTTGCCAGGTACCTTCCTGACAATGGCTGGGAACCCGTGATCCTGACCGTTCGCGACGGGAGTTATCCGGCCGTGGATGAATCCCTGCTGCGTGATGTGCCTGAGGGATTAGAAGTATACAAAACCAAAGCCGGTGGCCCTTTCAGATGGTACAATGCACTGAAGGGGAAAAAGGGCAATAATGTTTCTGTGGCACTGATCAGAAAAGAAAAGAGAGCGGGTCGTTTTGACCGGCTTGCGGTTTGGATCCGTTCAAACCTGTTCATCCCTGATGCACGCAAAGGGTGGAAACGGTATGCCTTGCGGGAGATACCCAAAATACTTGCGGAGCACAATTGCCTGGCGATCATTACTACCGGCCCTCCCCATAGTACGCACCTCATTGGATTGAAGGTGGCGGCACAAACAGGTTTGCCCTGGATTGCCGATTTCAGAGACCCATGGACTACAGTGTATTACAATACGATGATGCCAAGAACCCGTTTGGCGGAATGGATGGATAAACTGCTGGAGAACAGAGTGCTTGCCAACGCAGATGCAGTGCTTACCGTAGGGGAAGGGATGAAACAGGAATTCATGGGCAGGGCAAAGAGGGTGGAGGTTTTCACCAACGGTTTTGATAGAGCCGACATGTTTTCCGGACTAAAGACCCATGCCACAGACCAGTTTCTGATGCTGCATACCGGCAACCTGGCATCGAACCAGCAGGCATCCGGTTTATGGATGGCCCTGGCTGCCATTTCTGCTGAAGATCCGGGTTTTGCACGTGCACTGAAGATTCAGATGGTGGGTAATACCGATGGCGCTGTTTTGGAGCGCATTGCCGAATGCGGACTGCAGGATTATCTGGAAGTAGTCGCTTATGTACCCCACCTTGAGGCAACCCGCCGGATGGCAGAGGCTTCTGTACTGATTCTGATCATTCCGGATGCTCCGGGCAGTAAATCCATTCTTACCGGAAAGCTTTTTGAGTATATCGGATCGGGAACCCCGGTGGTTGGAATCGGGCCTCCTGACGGGGATGCCGCTGCCATACTTTCAGAAGCGGAACGGGGGGTGATGTTTGATTTCCCGGATAGCGATGGCGTAAAAGGGTACATCAGAAAACTTTATGCCGAATGGAAGCAGAACGGAAAGGTTTCGCCAAAGGGAGGCACAGAAAAGGCGGAGAAGTTCTCGCGCCAAACCGGTGCTGCAAACCTCTCCGCCCTCCTGGACGAAATGACATCACGTGGCTAGTGCAGGAAAATCAGCTGGGTGATAATATACACCGGCAGCAGGACTATCAGTGAAAATTTGATCATATAACCAAAGAAGCTGGGCATGTTGATTTTGTTCTCTTCAGCAATGGCTTTCACCATAAAATTAGGTCCGTTTCCAATATAGGTCATTGCCCCAAAGAACACAGCACCCAGCGAAATAGCGGTAAGATGCCATGAATCGATGCCGGCGATGAGATGTTCGGCTGGCAGTTCTCCGGCAGCCTGAAGCCCGAGGGCAAGGTTATAGAATGATATGGCAGTAGGGGCATTGTCGAGGAACGAACTCAAGGCGCCTGTAGCATAATAGAACTGCGCATTTGAGACGATACCGAAGGAGGAGGCATTGGCTTCGAGGTACAACAGGGCAGGTACCATCGTTATAAAAATCCCGAGGAACAGGAATGCTACCTCAGTAATGGGGGTCCAGGTAAATACATTGGCTTTTCGCACCTCTTTCCGGGTAAGGGCCAAAGAGAGGATTGCCATCAGCAGCATGGCACCTTCCCTCACAAAACCATAATAATGGTTGTCGTGGATAAAATGCAGGTACTGTCCGTTCAGGAATGCTACTGAAAGAACAACGCCAATAAGGAAAACGAAATTCAGATTCACCTGGAGTCTGATGGGCTGTCTATTGGTGCGGTCGAATTTGATCGCTTCG
>CAZJZF010000120.1:6247-7079 GCA_964550385.1 uncultured Lentimicrobiaceae bacterium
CTCTTTTTTGTAGAAATAGCTGTCAACCAGAAAATATATCATCAGCAGCATGGCATTCACAAAAGCCCATTCGGGAAGCATGTGAAAAAACCATCCAAACGGGGCACCGCGAAGGTAAAGCAGGAACAAAGGTGGATCACCCAGTGGTGTCAGCAGGCCACCGCAGTTGGCTATGATGGCAATAAAAAAGAGGATGGTGTGCACCTTGAATTTCCGCTCCGAATTGGTTTTGATTACAGGCCTGATCAGCAGCATGGCCGCACCGGTGGTTCCCATGAAGGAGGCAAGCACCGCACCGATGGCAAGAAAAATTACATTGGTGGTTGGTTTTGCCTGTATATCCCCTTTGAGGTGGATACCCCCGGTGATCACGAATAACGATCCCAGCAAAATAATGAATGGAATATAGTCGAAAACCAGCTGATGGATCAGCGAGTGGGTTAGGTGTTGCGAGATCAGCCACACAGCTGTGGGCAGTCCGAGCGCAAGGGAGATGATGAGCTTGTTGCGGTTCTGTTCCCACCAGTGATGAAACATCAGTGGGCCTACAGCAATGGTCAACAGCATAATCAGAAACGGAATGGATGCCCACAAGGGCACACTGGCCAGAATTTCGTGTTCCACAGTAATTTGGTTTTGGTGATTATGAAGCGGCAAAACTAAGGGTTTTTTACATATTGCCTTCCAAAGGGATGGTCATTTTTTTTACCTTTGTTCACCTGCCAAAAAACCGGGCTCCAATGATCGACCATTTTCTCTGTCCACAATGCCAATCTGCTGATTACCATATAATCCCTTTTCGTTACCTTTTCAAGGGCAGGCATCTTTACGG
>CAZJZF010000121.1:0-7042 GCA_964550385.1 uncultured Lentimicrobiaceae bacterium
GAGGCAGAACCTTACCGTTGCTTTTAATATTTCCGATGGATTGTAACTGGGCATCCGTCCATTCCATTCCGCAAATTTTGCCATCATCATTAACCCCCAAAAGAATGTAACCGGGTTTTTTGTGGTTTGGAAAATCATTTGAAAAAGCGCAGACAAGCGGTCCCAGCTTGTCCTCCCGGATTGAAGTGGTCCTTTCTATCCGGTCGCTTTCTAAATTTGCGAGCAATTCGTCAACCAAAACCTGGTCTATCATTTTATCTTTGATTTTCAATGCTATAAACGAATTTATCCGAAGACAAATTTACAAAAATTATCATTGCCGGTTCTCAATATTTGCCGGTTTTAACCGTTTCTTCAAAAACTCTCCGATGAAACCTTTTCGTTTTCTTCCTTTTATATTGTTGATAGTTATGGTTCTTTTGGGTTGCAACCAAAGTAAAACCCCTTCAACTCTTGAAGCATTCAAGGTTCAAATCAGCAAAAACGACTTAGCTCTTGGGAACCCAAAACCGGGTGAATGGCTATTCCATCATCCCGAAAAGAGACAAACTTATCAGCAATATTTAGATTGTAAACCGGTAACAGCGAATGAAAACAGAAAGATCATCTATATCCAGCCCATTGGTGATTTCGACAGCATTTCAAAAGTCTTAATACAAAATACTGCAGAATATATTCAAATTTTTTTCGGATTGAAAACCGTTGTTCTAAAAACGATTGGCAATGAAATATTCCCTGATTCCATCACCCGTGCAGGGCAGTTCAATGACACTCAATATTATGCTCCCTTTATCCTGAATGAGATATTAGCCAAGAGGATGCCAGCCGACGCGATTACATTGATGGCCCTGACAGAAAAAGATCTTTATCCCAACCCTGATTGGAATTTTGTGTTTGGCTTGGCAAATCTCAGAAAAAGAGTTGGGGTTACCTCTATATACCGTCTGTTGGAAAAACCAGAAGGTGTGATTGACGAAACCAAAAGCCTCGAGAGGCTCATTAAAGTGGCATCTCATGAGATAAGCCATATGTTTACAATCCTCCATTGCACACATGCTGTTTGCACCATGAACGGATCCAACTCGTTGCCCGAAACAGACAAAAAACCCAATAGGCTTTGTTCAGAATGTACGGCCAAACTGGTTTGGAATCTGAAAATTGATCCATTTCAGAGGATGGAAAAACTTCAGCGCTTTTTCAAGCAGCATCATTTGAATAATGACCTGAAACTCGTCGAAGCTGATATCAATATTTCCAAACCGCTTATGCCATGAATGGAACCTTGCTCCCTTCCCTCAAATCCATCTTAAGTACATGTGACAAAGCACCATAGAGTTTGGGATTGTAGTTAAAAAATTCATCGGGTTTCTCAAAAAACACCTCTACAGCTACCGAAAAAAACTCATCGGAATTTGTAGCGCCATAATCCCTGAACAGTGATGGCTCCTCCCCTTCGGTCATCTTGCTCATTTCTGCATTGGCTAAGGCATCAAAGGCGTTCATTTTTCCCGTATCGAAGAACTGGTATTCTTCATCGTATTCCATCTTTCGGATAAGGCGCAGTGCATGAGCCATTTCGTGCAGTCCCAGGTGGATACCATCGGTTTGATCCTGAAACCCCGCTTTTAGGTCCGACCAGGAAAGCACAATGATTCCACCCGGATTGACTTCCCCTTTATGATAGTGTTTTGTGAGTACAGAGTAGTATTCGTAGGGGTATATCAGAATTTTTTCGAAATGGTCGAAATAAACATCGGGGTACCCAAAAGTAAGCTGAACAGCTGTGCCTGCAATAAGCGTCTTCATTTCGGGGGTAAATTCAGGCATTCCACCCCGTATGATGAACTCCTTGCTATCGATAAACTTCTGCACTCTGCCTTCAAAAATTCTCTGTCCCTTTAAATTCAACCGGTTATAGAAGGGAAAATTTCTTGTAATGTACACATAGTATTCCTGTTTCAGTTGAGGCAAAAAAAGGTGCAGATTTTTATTCCGGTACCATTGAACCAACAACATAACGGGACGGATTCCCAGGCCATAGATGATAAAAAGGGCGATAAAAAACAAGAAGAACAACATACCATAAGGGGTATCATCGTTTGGCTCCATAAAGGCACAGGTTAATGAGAACAGGAATGATTCAGTGCAAAAAAAGGGAAAATTCCTATCTTCGCGCCTCTAAATCAGAAATAATGTTACGAACACACCATTGCGGGGAATTGAGGCTTGCGGATGCAGGCACGAAGGTAACGCTGGCCGGATGGCTGCAACGATCGCGCGATTTCGGAGGGATGACTTTTATGGATCTGCGCGACCGGTACGGGATTACCCAGCTGGTTTTCAATATGGAAACCAATGCCCCGTTGTGTGAAGAGGCCCGCAAACTGGGGCGTGAATATGTGATTCAGATACAGGGTGAGGTGGCTGAGCGTTCGAACAAAAACCCCAACCTTCCCACCGGAGATATCGAAATCATTGTAGATGAGATAAAAGTGCTGAACCAGGCAAAGATTCCTCCGTTCACCATTGAGGATAAAACCGACGGCGGAGATGAGCAGCGGATGCAGTACCGCTACCTGGACCTGCGGCGCCCCATGGTAAGGAAAAACATGGAGCTGAGGCACCGCATGGCCATGGAAACCCGCAATTACCTGAGTAATCAGGGATTTCTGGAGATAGAAACCCCGTTTCTGATTAAAAGCACTCCTGAGGGGGCCCGCGATTTTGTGGTGCCATCCCGGATGAACCCGGGGGAATTCTATGCACTGCCCCAATCGCCACAGACCTTTAAGCAGCTGCTGATGGTTTCGGGTTTCGACCGCTATTTTCAGATTGTACGGTGTTTTAGGGACGAAGACCTCCGTGCCGACCGCCAGCCCGAATTCACCCAGATCGACTGCGAGATGTCGTTTGTGGAGCAGGAAGATGTGCTGAACACCTTTGAGGGGCTTACCCGCCACCTGTTTCTGCAGGTAAAAGGGCTTGCCACAGAGCCTTTCCCCAGGATGTCGTATGCCGATGCCATGCGCCTGTATGGTTCCGACAAGCCCGATATCCGATTTGGGATGACTTTTCATGACCTCACAGAGCTGACCCGGGGGCACGATTTTCCGGTTTTCGATGCTGCAGCCCTGGTGGCAGGCATCACCGTTGAGGGGGCTGCCGCGTATACACGGAAGCAGCTTGATGAGCTTACCGATTGGGTTAAACGGCCGCAGATCGGAGCCAAAGGGCTTGTTTACGTGCGCTTTAACGAAGATGGCACGCTGAAATCGTCGGTAGATAAATTTTTCTCCGAAGAAGACCTGAAACAATGGGCCCACCTGATGGAAGCCAAACCGGGCGACCTGATGCTGATCCTGGCCGGAGAGGTGGCGGCAACGCAAAAGGGACTCGGAGAGCTAAGGCTTGAGATGGGAAACCGGTTGGGCCTCAGAAATCCGGAAGTGTTCTGCCCGCTGTGGGTGGTTGATTTTCCGTTGCTGGAATGGGACGAGGAAGCAGCAAGATACTTTGCCATGCACCACCCGTTTACCAGTCCATTACCCACTGACATTGACTTGTTGGGCACAGACCCCGGCAAAGTAAGGGCTAATGCGTATGACCTGGTAATCAATGGTGTAGAGATTGGCGGGGGCAGCATCAGGATTCATAACCGCAATTTGCAGCAACAGATGTTCAATGCCCTGGGATTTACCCCCGAAGAGGCGCAGGCACAATTCGGGTTCCTCCTGAGCGCTTTCGAATATGGTGCCCCACCCCATGGAGGTATTGCCTTTGGGTTCGACAGGCTCTGCTCCCTTTTCGGGGGTTCGGAATCGATCCGCGACTTCATCGCTTTCCCCAAGAATAACTCCGGAAGGGATGTGATGATCAACAGCCCTTCGACGATAAGCCCTGCTCAGCTTGATGAGCTGAATATCAGGGTTGTGAAGCCCTAGTTTGGTTGAGTTTTCGCAGCAGGGTATGTTTTTTATACACAGCTCCGGCTGAAATCCATGCAATGGTAAGGCCAGCGCGACCATCCAGGATCCCCCCCCTGAGGAAATAGTCCTTAATAAATCGCACCACAGGACCGCCCAGAAGTTTCAGCGACCTCGCTTTTTTCCCTTTGGCGTGCATGGCTTCGGCGTGAAGGGAAGCGTACTTTGCAGCCCTTTCGCGGTGTTCAGAAACCTGGTAATAGGAGTAGTGCAACAGGTCGCCTTTCAGATGCACCACCTCGGGAGCCGACCGGAAAGAGAGCTTTTCATGGACCTTTCCTTCCCAACGTCCGAAATCGCGGTGCCAGATTCGTATTTTTCGATCGGGATACCAACCTCCATACCGGATCCATTTGCCGCAGTAATTGGCCAGCCTGTTAAATGAGAAAACCCGGTTTTCAGGCCATTCCATTCCCAGCTGATCCTCAATTGATTGTCTGAGGCGTGGCGACAGAGCCTCATCGGCGTCCAGGCTCAGGATCCAGGGATATTTGGCCAGTGAGTTTGCAAAGTTCTTGGTGGCGGCATACCCCTCCCATTTGCGGGTCACCACACGGGCACCCTTTTCCATACACAGCTGCACCGTGGCATCCACAGAACCCGAATCCACCACCACAATATCATCGGTAAGCCCTTTTACCGATTCGAGCAATCGCGGAACGTTGCGCTCTTCGTTGAGGGTAATGATGACTATGGAGAGGTTATTTTTCACCGGACCAAATTTACAATGAAGTTCCGGTTTCTATCAATCCTTATAATACAGCATCGTCAGAGCCTCATTCAGCTTTATTACCGCCTTTTCGTACTTCTTTTCGTCGGGGAAGAGGGTTTTGTTGGTGATGGGGGTGAAGGTGGGAAACGGTGCATCAAGGGTAATAAACTGGCTGTTCATCACCACCAGCCCTCCGATCCCCAGCCCTTTGTGGGCATAGGAGATCCAGGCAGCGGTACTGTCGAGGGCGATGTTGTTTTCCAGCAGGTACTGCGGATCCCGTCGCACCTGGTACGAGCGTTGGTCAGACTGGTACTGCCCGAACTCGGCTATGTAGTGAAGACCCTGGTACTGGGGTACCGGCACCAGGTTCAGTTGTTTGTCCAGGAGTACCGAATCGAGCTTTCCCTCCTTCACTTTTGCCGTGTGCATATCGTAGAAAAAGTACACTTTCGTGAATTGGAAAGCATTGAAGGCCTCAATGATTCTTTGGTTTTCGGCGTTCACCATGGCCTTCACCTGCCGGACTTTTTCGTATTCACCCGCCTTTTGCAGGGCATCTAATGTGCTATTCATGGTCAGCAGCCGTACCAGCAGAATCCCCTCCCGCAATTCCATCGCCTGCCGGGAGGCCAGCAGCCTGGCCTGCTGTTTGGCGTTCACTTCCTTTACACTCTTTTCAATGCGGTCGTTGGCATGCAGGCATACGCCAATCTGGTAATGGGTAAACCGCATATCCCGGTTTCCGATACCATATCTGAAAATCAAATCGGTATTGGGTCCGAACATCAGAACGCCACCCACGAGGAATTGCCCGTAATTGCCTTTGCCGGGAATATCGAGCTTTTCGGATCCGGAAGCCTGGTTTCCGTTCAGAATCACCTTGTATGATCCAGCATCCATGGCATACCGGTAACCAGCTTCCACCTCAAGAAAGTCGATAACGCGGTACCGCAGGGCAACTTCCGAACTTACATAATTGTAGCGGTATCTAACATAGGGGGTATTCTGCAGGACCCCTTTTATGGTATACAATCCCGAAAAGCTAACGGCAACATCCGGGGTAATGCCCAGATTTACGTGCAGGCCTCCGTAAGGCATTGCATTGGAGGAATATCCTGCCGAATCGGGAGGAAAATCCGAAACCGTAATACCCCCGGTTAGTCCGTAGGCATAGGAGTGCAGCCATCGACCGGAGGACTGTGTTTCCTGGGAAAAGACCCTGATATCTGCAAATATGTAACACAACAACAGCACGAAGGCTGCAGATCGTACCGTAAATTTCATTGTAAAGAAGATTTCTCGTCAAATATACAACAAAGAAGGAGGAAAATTCAAGTTGCCGGAAAGAATCAGATAACGGCATTTCAAAGCAGAACTACCGGGCACCTGAGTCTGGCAGAACCGGTATCGGGATGATATACAACTGCTTCTATGATGTATAATCCCCGGGGATTCATTTGTCCGAGGTCATTGGTACCCTCCCACCTCCATACGTCCTTCTCAGTGGCAACCCCCTCACTGAGGATGTGTCTCACAGGGAACCCCATTTCGTTAAAGACTCTGATGGTAACGATGGAGGCCGGTTTCACACCGTTCAGCCTCAGTTGGAGCAGATCATTGCCTGTTCCTTTTCCGGGTTGAAAGTGCCGGGGTGTAACCTCCAGCATTGCGGTGGAGGCCTGTGCTGAAAACCGCTGAGAGTTTGGATGGGTTGGAGTTCCCCATCCGCAAGCTGCCGAAGCTGAGTACCAGTTGTCAGGATTCATTCCGGAGAAATCTGCCGAGAGCCGTTCCAGGGCGATGCCCCGGGTATCAGAAAGAAACGGAGCGTGGAGATCATCGAGAAAAAGAACCTGATCGATAATACGGTTGCCGGGACCCATGATGGCCAGCACATCGCCGTTATCCGTAAGCAAAGGCATGCCTGAACTCTGCAAAACTTTCTCTTTTATCGCATCTGCATGGGTTGTAAGAATTTTTTGCACATCAGGCGCAATGACCAGCAGGTCGCCGGGAAACATCATTGCCCCCTGGTCCGCCACCTGATAAAAATCCACCGGACCGCTGGTAAGGGTATCAATTTTCGCCAGAAGGCACATGGATAGGTCGATGATTTTATCGGAGCAGTTGAGGAGCTCCAGGTATTCAGCTCCCATGGAAGAGGGTTTGTACATGATCTCATTGATCACCAGGTCTGCGGAATCGGGTGCAGCGGGGATGCCGAAGGGGAATGATTTTATCTTCATCGGGTTTCCGCAACAGTCCAACAGGGTATCGGCAGTTTCCAGAAGATAGACCGTGTCAATTTTCAGAGGTTCGGACAGGAAGAGATCAGCCTGCCGGT
>CAZJZF010000122.1:0-7011 GCA_964550385.1 uncultured Lentimicrobiaceae bacterium
AGGTCTTCCACGTCCTTCGATCTTAAGCACCGTAACTCCGGCATCCAGGATTTTATCCAGAAAACCTATGGTACACAGGTCTTTGGGCGACATGATGTATCCGTTGTCGATCTCGAATTCGTGGTTGCCGTCGAGGTCGCTCACCTTGTAGGGTCTGCGGCACAGTTGCAGGCATTTGCCGCGGTTGGCTGAGCTGTTTTCGTTGTCGAGGCTGAGGCTGCATTTACCCGAGATGGCCATGCAGAGTGCGCCGTGGGCAAACACTTCTACCTGAACAGGATTGCCGGAGGGACCCAGAATGGACTCACTGCGGATCTGATCTGTAATCCCTTTCACCTGGTCCAGCGACAGCTCGCGGGCCGTCACCATCACATCAGCCCAGGCTGACCAAAGCCTTACTGCGTCGATGTTGGAGATGTTGGCCTGGGTTGACATGTGCACCTCCATCCCCGCTTTGCGGCAGTAGCTGATGACCGACATATCGGAAGCGATGATGGCTGACACTCCGGCTTTGCAGGCCACATCCACGGTCTGACGCATTTCCTCCAGTTCATTGTCGTAAATAACAGTATTCAGGGTAAGATAAGAACGCATTCCATGGGTGGAGGCATACGCAGCGATTTCAGCCAGGTCGGCGAGGGTGAAATTGCGTGAAGATCCTGCCCGCATATTCAGGTTTCCTACCCCGAAGTACACCGCATCAGCACCTCCCTGGTGTGCCGCTGCAAGGGCTTCCATGCTTCCTACCGGAGCCATGATTTCAATACCCCCGGAAAGGCCTTTATACTTCATAACGCTTTCTTTCAAACAGGATCATCGTAATGAAGATGAACACCAGAGAGACCAGAGAGTTCAGAACAATGCGAAGCAAAGTGTCGCCACTGTGCCTGAAAGAAAATACTTCCAGATAGAACAGAAGGGCATGGTGTATCAGGGTGATGAATCCGGCATAATAGAGAAACCTGGTGATGCCGAGTTCACGGATTCCCAAACTGGAAAGGAAGTCATCTTCCTGGATTCCGATAACACTTTTGATGATCCTGTTGCGGAAGTAGCTGATAAAGAGGGTGGAAAAGGTGTGGATTCCCATCATGCCGGAATAGAGATCGATGGCAAATCCGAGAACAAAACCCACAACAATCATTACAATGGGAGGCGTACGGAGGGGCAGCAGCAGGATAAAAAGGATGTAGATATAGGGGTTAACATACCCATTGAACTGAACCTTGTTCAAAACCAGCACCTGGGTAGCCACCAGGGCAATGAATCTAATGATCAGCAGCAGATTACTGTTCATTTTCGATGGCCTTTAGAAGGTTAATCTGCTCTTCCGCCAGCAGGTTGCGGATTACATATACCTGGGTGAGACTGTTAAAATCGACGGCAAACCGCACATCAACAGTAAAGAAATTATCGCTGCGGTTTTTTCTGAAGCCAGAAACGTAGCCCACCGGGAGCCCCTCGGGAAAAAAGATAGATTGTCCGCTGGTGATAATGGTGTCGCCCTGTTTCAGGCTTACATGGCCCGGAATACCTTTCATGGTGCCGGTGCTGAAATGCTTTCCATCCCACGAAATCACACCTGCCTGGTCGTTTTTCTTTAAACGGGCGGCGACATTGGCATCGATATTAATGACAGGAATTACGAGCGAAAAATTTGACGAGACGCTTTTGACCATACCCACAATACCATCGGAACAAATTACCCCCATATCTTTTTCAATGCCCTGATTTCTTCCTTTATTGATCAAAAGGAAGTTCTTCCTGCGATTGACAGTGGCGTTTACAATCTGGGCGCTAACATATTGAAACTGCTGTTGGTAAACGGTATCATTCCACACAAAGATTTTGCGGTCGGAGGCTCTGAAGGATTCGATCTGGTGGTTTCGCAGCAGTGCGTTCTCTTCTGCCAGCTTCCGGTTTTGTTTTCTAAGGCCGAAATAGCCGGTAATGCCCTGCCATGTTTCGAAGGTATTGCCGGTAAAGGAGGAAACCCCGTTATTGAAGGCTGCTTTCTGGTAATGGTTGTTTCTCACCACCAGGCTGAAGGCAAGACCCTCCAACAGCAGAAAGAGGATGAGGGGATAATATTTCTGCAGGAAGGTGAGAAGACGATACATAACAGAAAGGGTTTACCAGGAGGTCCTTACTGAATGAGGAAGCTGAAATTGTCGAAATTCTTGAGGGCAATGGCAGTACCTCTGGCAACAGCTCTGAGGGGATCTTCGGCAACGTGCACAGGCAGCTTGGTTTTCAGGTGGATCCGTTTGTCGAGAGATCTGAGCAGCGAACCTCCACCTGCCAGGTAAATACCGGTACTGTAGATATCGGCTGCGAGTTCAGGCGGGGTCATTTCGAGGGTAGAAAGCACAGCTGCTTCAATTTTCAACAACGATTTATCGAGGGCATGGGCAATTTCGTGGTACGAAACGGTGATCTCCTTGGGAATCCCCGAAAGCATGTCGCGACCCTGGATGGCCAAATCTGGCGGTGGATTATCGATTTCTGTCATGGCAGCACCCACTTCAATCTTGATCCTTTCGGCTGTACGCTCACCGATGTTGATGTTATGTTGTTTGCGGATGTACTCGATGATATCCATGTTGAAATCGTCGCCTGCAATCCTGATGGATTTGTTGTTGACGATACCTCCCAGGGCGATGACGGCGATTTCGCTGGTTCCCCCTCCGATGTCGATGATCATGTTACCAATGGGTTCCAGCACGTCCAGTCCGATTCCGATAGCGGCTGCCATCGGTTCATGGATCAGTTTTACCTCCTTGGCACCTGCCTGTTGAGCCGAATCCCGCACAGCGCGTTCTTCAACCTCGGTGATACCCGAAGGGATACAAACCACCATTTTAAGCGAGGGAGGGAACAGATAACGTTTGTTTTCCGTCATTTTGATCATCTCCCTGATCATAAACTCGGCTGCCTTGAAGTCGGCAATAACACCGTCTCTTAAAGGCTTGATAGTTTTGATGTTATCGTGAGTTTTTCCGTGCATCATCATAGCCTTCTTTCCTACGGCAATGATTTTTCCGGTAATGCGGTCGACAGCCACTATCGAAGGTTCATCAACCACAACCTTGTCATTGTGGATAATGATGGTATTGGCAGTACCCAGGTCAATGGCAATCTCCTTGGTAAAAAATGACAGTAATCCCATCTTGAGAAAAATTAATAGAAATCCCTTATACGTAAAAGTTGTGCAAAGGTAGCAGAATTAATGTTTAAAATGGCGTACACCCGTAAAAACCATTGCGATATCGTGTTCATTGCAGAAGTTGACAGAATCCTGGTCTCTGACCGACCCGCCGGGTTGGATTACAGCCCTGATACCGGCCTGCCAGGCGAAGTCGATGCTGTCGGGGAACGGGAAAAAGGCATCAGAGGCCGCTACGGCACCCTCCAGGGTCAATCCGAAGGCTCTGGCCTTATCGATGGCTTGTTTCATGGCATCCACCCTGGAGGTCTGGCCGGTGCCGATGCCGATAAGCTGCCTGTTGTTCGCCAGCACGATTGCATTGGATTTGGTGTGTTTGACGATTTTATTGGCGAACAGCAGGTCTTCCGTTTGTCGGGAATCAGGCGAAACGTTGGTTGCCGTTTTCAATTCTGTGGCAGTATGTACGGCATGGTCGCGATCCTGAACCAGGTAACCGTTGAGGACGTTGCGCACGGGCTTTGAAAAATCGCCTTCACTGAGATTTTTCAGAATGATTCTGTTCTTTTTCCCTTTCAGAACATCCAATCCTTCCGGTTCATATTCGGGGGCAATCATCACTTCAAAAAAGATCTGGTTGGCTTTTTCAGCCATAGATTTGTCAACTTTCCGATTAGCGATCACCACTCCTCCATAAGCTGAAAGCGGATCGGCAGCCAAAGCATCAGTCCATGCTGCTGCAAGCGATGTGGCAAGCCCGCAGGCATTGTTGTGTTTCAGAATTGCCACCGTTGGCTCACTGAATTCGTCAATCAGTGCAATGGCCGCATCGATGTCGAGCAGGTTGTTGTAGGATATTTCCTTGCCGTGGAGCTGTTCGATCATGGTATCAAGCTTTCCGTAGAAAAACCCTTTCTGGTGAGGGTTCTCTCCGTACCGCAGAGGTATTTTGTCTTGTAGGCTGATTTTCAATGATGGCATCTCTTCGGTGCGGCTGAAGTAGTTGTATATGGAAGCGTCGTAATCCGAAGTGACATCAAAAGCCATGGCAGCCAGGGAACGCCTGAGTTCCGGAGTGGTACCGCCCCCTTCATCCAGAATGGTATTGAGCAGCGGATAGGCTTTCCTGTCGGGGATTACTACCACATCGTTGAAGTTTTTCGCCGCTGCACGGATCAGGCTGATGCCTCCGATGTCAATTTTCTCGATGATCTCCTCAGCCGGGCGCCCCAAGTGCACTGTTTCAGCGAAAGGATATAGGTCGACCACCACCAGGTCGATGGGTTGAATCTTGTAGGTGCAACGCTCCTCGCTGTCGACCGGATGGTCTCTGCGAAACAGAATGCCCCCCATGATGGCCGGATGGAGTGTTTTTACCCTGCCACCGAAAATGGAGGGATATCCGGTAATTTCTTCAACAGGAGTGACCTGCAGACCTGCGGACCGGATAAAATCGTGGGTGCCTCCGGTGCTGAACAAGCGGATGTCAAGATCCACCATCTTGCGGAGCAGAGGAAGGATTCCCTCTTTGTGATACACTGAAATCAGGGCATTTCTGATGTGTTTCATCTGACAAGGTTTTATGTAAATTTACACCCGGTTACGGGGGTATAGCATAGTGCAAAAATAACCCTTTTAAACGGCCAGTTTTTTCCGGATGAAAATATTTCTGAAGCTCCTGAACGAAAGTTTCATCTTTGCCCTCCACGCCATCAGGGTAAACAAACTGCGCACAGCGCTGTCGCTGCTGGGAATTACCATTGGGGTATTTTCGGTTGTATTTGTTTTTACTGCCACCGGAAGCCTCGAGCGAAAAATCAGGGACTCGCTGGCCGATCTTGAACAGAATGTGCTTTTTATCCAGAAATGGCCATGGGCTTTCAACGATCCGAATTACCCCTGGTGGGAGTACCTGAAACGCCCCGAGCCGGAGTACAGCGAAGTGGACGAGCTCAAAAAGAGGGCTGAGACCCTGTATGCGGCAGCTTATATGACCAGTGTTAGCAAGTCGGTAAGTTACAATGGCAAAAGTTTGTCGGGAACCACGGTAATGGGTATTTCTGAAGATTTCGATAAAGTTTGGGATTTCGGGCTTAGTGACGGAAGAATCATTTCGTTATCGGAATTCGACGGAGGCAGAAATGTGGTAATGCTGGGTGCTGAGGTGGCTACAAAGCTTTTCGGCGAGATGGAGCCGGTAGGCAGAGAGGTGAAAATTTTCCATCGGAAGCTCAAAGTAGTGGGGGTGTTCAGACGCGAGGGACAGGACGATTTCGGAGAAAGCCTCGACGATATGGTAGTGATTCCCGTGAGGTTTCTTGCCAGGTTTATTGATATGAAATCGGGGAATGTACAGGGATCGATCCTGGCCAAATCAAAGCCGGGAGTTTCTCTGGAAGAGATGAAGGACGAACTGAGGGGTGTAATGCGTTCGGTGCGCCGCTTAAAGCCTTATGCTGAAGATAACTTCGCCATCAATCAAACCAGTCTTCTTTCTCAGGGCATCGATGCCATCTTCAGGGTGATTACTCTGGCAGGTTGGCTTATCGGAGGATTCGCCCTGCTGGTGGGTGCTTTTGGCATTGCTAACATCATGTATGTGTCTGTTCACGAAAGGATTAACCAAATTGGAATTCAGAAGAGTATGGGAGCCAAACGGTATTTTATCCTGTTTCAGTTCCTGTTCGAATCGGTTTTTCTGAGCCTTTTCGGAGGGATATTGGGATTGCTGATCACTTTGGCTACCAGTGCACTGGTAAGTGCCACTACCACCTTCGACATGAATATGTCGTTAGGCAACTGGTCCTTCGGCCTTTTTCTGTCGATTATCATCGGACTGGTTGCCGGCATACTTCCCGCCTACAAGGCCTCGGGGCTGGATCCTGTGGAAGCCATCCGCTATAATGGTTAATCCGAAAGGAAGCATTAACTATCCCTTCCGTTTTACTATCTTTGCCCCTTAATTCAGGGTACAATGAGTGATCAGATCAAGCACGAATGCGGCATCGTTCTTCTCAGGCTGCTTAAACCCCAGGAGTACTACCTCGGGAAATATGGTACCAGCCTCTTTGGGCTGAACAAGATGTACCTGCTGATGGAGAAGCAGCACAACCGTGGGCAGGATGGTGCAGGACTCGCCAGCATCAAACTCGAACTTCCTCCGGGAAAAAACTATTATCACCGAAAACGCTCCAACAGCAACACACCCATCAAGGATATTTTTACCGAGATTTATCAGCACTACGATCAACTCTGCGGTTCCGATTCTACCCGATATACCGATGTGAATTTTCTGCGGAGCAATGCCGACTTTGCTGCTGAACTCTTCCTTGGTCACCTTCGGTATGGCACCTTCGGCAAAAACCAAATCAAGAACGTACATCCCTTCATTCGGCACAACAACTGGAAAACCCGCACCCTTATCGTAGCCGGTAATTTCAATCTCACCAATGTGGATGAGTTGTTTCACAATCTGGTACGACTGGGACAGCATCCGATTGAAACCACCGACACCATTACGGTGCTGGAGAAGATCGGGCATTTTCTGGACGAAGAGAACGAACAGCTTTTTCAGCGTTTCAAAGAGCAGGGGTTTTCAAAACAGCAAATATCGCCACTGATCGGCGAAAACCTCAACATGCAGGAAATCCTTGCCAATGCCTCGAAACACTGGGATGGCGGATATGTGATTGCCGGCATGGTGGGACATGGAGATGCTTTTGTACTTCGTGATCCCAATGGCATTCGCCCTGCCTTTTGGTATCAGGACGATGAAATTGCCGTGGTGACCTCTGAACGTCCGGTTATTATGACTGCTTTTGGTGTTGAATTTGAAAAAATCCGCG
>CAZJZF010000123.1:0-6947 GCA_964550385.1 uncultured Lentimicrobiaceae bacterium
GCTTGTGGGTAATAAGCTGACGGGAAGCTCTGCGGGTTGGCGCGATGCCCATCCTGTAGACCACATTGTCGAGCCTCAGTTCGCAGAGTTGGAGCAGTACCTCACCGGTAATGCCACTCTTGCTGGAGGCTTTCTTGAAAATGTTTCTGAACTGCCGTTCCAGAATCCCGTAGGTATATTTGGCTTTTTGCTTTTCCTGCAGCTGGAGACCATACTCCGACTGTTTCCGGCGGCGCTTGTTGGCACCGTGCATTCCCGGGGGGTATTTCTTCTTTTCGAAATGCCTGTCGGGACCAAAGATGGCTTCTCCGAACTTCCTGGCTATTTTGGTCTGTGGGCCTGTATATCTTGCCATAATAAACTTTTTTTACAGATAAATAAATTGGTTGGTAGAAGATTATACCCTTCTTCGCTTAGGTGGTCGGCAACCGTTGTGCGGCAAAGGGGTAATGTCCATAATCTCAAGGACTTCGATTCCGGAAGTATGAATGGTCCGGATGGCCGATTCACGACCGGATCCGGGTCCCTTCACAAAAACCTTCACCTTGCGCAGGCCGGCTTCATAAGCCACTTTTGAGGCATCCTGTGCCGCCATCTGTGCGGCATAGGGGGTGTTCTTCTTAGAACCCCTGAACCCCATTTTTCCTGCGGAAGACCACGAGATTACCTGACCTGAGTCATTGGTCAGGGAGACGATTAGGTTGTTGAAAGATGCCTGAATGAAGGCTTTTCCAACCGGGTCAACCTTTACTACACGCTTCTTGGTGCTTCGTGTGTTTTTAGCCATAACTGTATTATTATTCGCTCGATTTGTTGTTTCAGATCATTAACCTTTGGTTGCCTTCTTCTTGTTGGCAACAGTTTTCTTCCTTCCCTTGCGGGTACGTGCATTGTTTTTGGTGCTTTGCCCGCGGAGAGGGAGCCCCAGACGGTGGCGAATGCCCCTGTATGAACCGATGTCCATCAGTCGCTTGATGTTCATCTGAACTTCTGAACGGAGAGCACCTTCAATCTTCACATGATCTCCAATGTAGGTACGCACCAGGTTCTGTTCATCGTCGGTCCAGTCCTGTACTTTTTTGTCGGGATCGATGTTTACTGCCTTCAGGATGGTGTTGGCAGTGCTTCGGCCGATTCCATAGATGTAGGTAAGGGAAATCTCACCCCGCTTTTGTTTTGGTATATCAATACCAGCTATCCTTGCCATATCGCGTTTATTAATTCGTTTTCAAACTGTTATCAGCCCTGGCGCTGTTTGTACTTCGGATTCTTTTTATTGATGACGTAAATCCGGCCCTTTCTCCTGACAATCTTGTCCTCGGGGGTACGTTTCTTTACTGAAGCTCTGATCTTCATTTCAATATCGGTTTATGTTATTTATACCTGTATGTTATTCTGCCTTTGGTGAGGTCGTATGGGGACATTTCAAGTTTAACACGATCGCCGGGAAGGATGCGGATGTAATGGAGCCGCATTTTCCCTGAAATATGCGCAGTGATCACGTGGCCGTTTTCAAGCTCAACGCGAAACATTGCGTTGCCAAGAGATTCGATCACCGTGCCGTCAAGTTCAATCGATTTCTGTTTCGACATTTACTGTGCATTTTTTTTATTCCACACTTCTTCTATATAGTCAAATGTTGACAAGACTTCTGCTTTTCCTTTCCTCACGGCCACCACGTGTTCGAAGTGGGCCGAAGGTTTTCTGTCGGCGGTTCGGATGGTCCATCCGTCACGATCCTGCTGGATTGTTTTTGTACCCATATTCACCATAGGCTCAATACAGATTACCAATCCATCCGGGAGGCGCATTCCGTTGCCACGTTTGCCGTAGTTCATCACTTCCGGCTTTTCGTGCAGCTTCTTTCCGATTCCATGTCCAACGAGTTCGCGTACAACGCTGAATCCGTGACCTTCTGCGAAGCTTTGAATGGCGTAGCCGATATCTCCGAGTCTGTTGCCGGCAATAGCAGCTCCAATTCCCAGATTAAGGCTCTGGCGCGTTACTTCCAGCAGTTCTGCCACCCTATCGGGAACATTGCCCACAGGAAAAGTAAAAGCAGAATCGCCGTAGTAACTGTTCAGAATAACGCCACAATCGATGGATACGATGTCGCCATCTTTCACCACACGTTTGCCCGGAATTCCGTGCACCACCTCTTCGTTTACCGAAATACAGAGGGTAGCAGGATAGTTGTTATATCCCTTGAAACCCGGGATGGCACCGTGGTCGCGGATGAACTCCTCAGCCACAGCATCCAGCCTGCCGGTTTCCACACCGGGTGTAAGCCACCCGGCTACCTCTGCAAGGGTCTTTCCAACAAGTAAAGAACTCTTACGGATCAGCTCAATCTGTTCGTCAGTCTTGGTCTGTATCCTGTCAAACATATTATTACCGTCTTACCCGGTTATTCCTCCCGACCTCCCTTTGATCCGCCCCGATTTCGTAAGGCCGTCGTAGTGGCGCATCATCAGGTGGCTTTCAATTTGCTGCAGTGTATCCAGGATTACCCCCACCATAATAAGGAGAGATGTACCCCCATAGAACTGGGCAAATTGTGAATTGACACCTCCAAGCCTGATAATGGCAGGGAGGATGGCGACAAATGCCAGGAAGATTGATCCGGGTAAAGTTATTTTTGATAAAATCCCATCAATGTACTGGGCGGTTTTCTTTCCGGGTTTTATTCCGGGGATAAACCCGCCGTTCTTTTTCATATCATCCGCCATCTGATTCGGATTGATGGTAATGGCAGTATAGAAATAGGTGAATGCCACAATCAGAAGGGCAAATACCAAATTGTACCAGAAGCCATTGTAATCCACGAAAGCTCTTGCGAAGGATGAAAGGGTTTCTGAGTTGGAAAATCCTACCAGGGTTATCGGGAGAAACATAATGGCCTGGGCAAAGATAATCGGCATAACGCCGGCAGCATTTACTTTGAGAGGCACATACTGGCGCACCCCGCCGTATTGCTTGTTTCCTACTATTCGTTTGGCGAATTGAACAGGTACCCTGCGGGTTCCCTGTACAAGCAGGATGCAGATCAGGATCACTACTATCAGTACCACCAGTTCCACCAGGAAGATTACAAGGCCACCGCCCTGACTCTCCATACGACTGGCAAATTCAGCCACCAGTGCAAAGGGGAGTCGTGCAATGATACCCACCATGATGATAAGGGAGATACCGTTTCCAATCCCCTTGTCTGTAATTTTTTCACCCAGCCACATGACAAACATAGAGCCGGCTGTAAGGATGAGAATGGATGACAGTCCGAAGGATGAAAATATCCCTATGTTACCCAGCGGGTCGAAGGGATAGATGTTTTCAGGCCGCACGGTATTGACCAGATTACGGATATAGGCTGGAGACTGGAAGATCAGAATCACTACAGTGAGGTACCGTGTAATCTGATTCATCTTCTTACGGCCACTTTCACCCTCTTTCTGCAGTTTCTGGAAATAGGGAATTGCCATACCCAGAAGCTGCACTACGATAGAAGCCGAGATATAGGGCATGATACCGAGGGCAAAGATGGAGGCGTTGGAAAATGCTCCACCGGAGAACATATTGATAAGACCCATCAACCCGGAGTCGGTCTGGCTTTGAAGGCTGGCGAGCCCTGACGGATTTACCCCAGGAAGCACCACATATGAACCAACGCGGTAAATGAGGATGATACCGATGGTGTAGAGGATCCTTTTCCTCAGATCTTCAATCTTGTAGATATTTCTTATAGTCTGGATAAATCGCTTCATAGGGAAATTATATGATTGTTGCTACACCACCCTGAGCTTCGATAGCTTTCTGTGCCGTTGCAGAGAAGGCATGCGCGGAAACATCAATCTTTGCAGCAAGCTCTCCACGCCCGAGAATTTTAACCTTCTCGTTCTTGTTGGCAAGTCCGTGGTTGATAAGAACCTCAACATCAATAGTGATGAGGTTATACTGTTCTGCAAGTTTGCGGAGGGTATCGAGATTGATACCGTGATATTCAACCCGGTTGATGTTTTTAAATCCGAATTTGGGAACACGCCTGTAGAGGGGCATCTGACCCCCTTCGAAGCCCATTTTGGATTTATAGCCTGAACGGGATTTGGCACCTTTGTGCCCACGGGTGGAGGTACCACCCTTGCCCGAACCCTGGCCGCGACCAATGCGCTTATCCTTCTTAACAGAGCCTTCTGCCGGTTTTAAGTTACTGAGATCCATATTGATATAATGTCTTAAGATTATGCTTAAATTTCTTCAAACTTCACAAGGTGGTTCACCTTGTTGACCATACCCAGGATTTGCGGAGTAGCATCATGTTCCACTACCTGATGCATCTTCCTGAGACCCAGAGCCTGGAGTGTCCTTTTTTGGCGAACGGGGCGGCCAATGCCACTCTTAACCTGTTGTATTCTGATCTTTTTCATAGTTCGGTGATGTTTGGCTTAGCCGTTAAACACTTTATTCATGTCAACCTGCCTGGTTTGGGCTACCATATGGGCATCCCTGAGCCTGGAAAGAGCGTCGATGGTGGCTTTAACCACACTGTGGGGGTTTGAGGAGCCCTTGCTTTTGGCAAGTACATCTTTCACACCCACACTTTCGAGTACAGCGCGCATTGCACCGCCAGCGATCACGCCGGTACCCGGGGATGCGGGTTTAATAAATACCTGGGCACCACTGTATTTCCCGATCTGTTCGTGCGGAAGGGTTCCCTTCAGCACCGGCACTTTGATCAGGTTTTTCTTGGCATCGTCCACACCTTTGGCAATGGCCGAGGTTACTTCCTTGGCTTTGCCAAGACCGTATCCTACCACTCCGTTTTCATTGCCCACCACAACGATAGCCGAAAAACTGAAGGTGCGTCCCCCTTTGGTTACCTTTGTAACGCGTTGAATACTTACCAGCCTGTCTTTGAAATCTATTTCGCTGGATTTAACTTTCTTTACGTTTAAATTTGCCATACTCATTTTAGAATTTAAGACCTGCTTCCCTAGCCCCTTCGGCGAGTGCTTTCACTCTGCCATGATACAAATAACCGTTGCGGTCGAAGACCACATATTCGATGCCGGCAGCAATTGCTTTCTTTGCCAGGGCAGAACCTACCATCTTTGCGATATCGGTTTTGGGTGCCTTCTGCCCGATGATCTCCTTCTCCATGGAAGAGGCAGCCACGAGGGTATTGCCTTTCAGGTCATCGATAACCTGAGCATAGATCTGCTTGTTGCTTCTGAAAACCGAGAGCCTTGGCCGTTCGTCGGTGCCGGAGATGCGCTTACGGATACGCATCTTGATTTTCTGTCTTCTGATCTCTTTCCTGTTTTTCATCTCTGATGAGGTTTACCCGTTTTTTCAGAACATCCACAGCATGGAGTCTTTGATACGGGCTGTTAATGATTATTTCTTGTCGCCCGATTTTCCAGCTTTCTTACGCAGCACTTCACCTCTGAAGCGGATCCCTTTACCCTTATAGGGCTCAGGTTTACGCAGTGAGCGAACCTTGGCGGCTACCTGTCCGAGCAGCTGCTTGTCGAACGAACGCATAATGAGCACGGGTGGCTTTCCTCTTTCGGTCAACGATTCGGCTTTCACTTCATCGGGAAGCTGAAAGACGATGTTGTGGGAGTAACCCAGCGACATCTCAACGAGCTGCCCTTTGGCTTCAACTTTATATCCTACTCCAATAAACTCCTGAGTAGTAGTGAAACCTTCTGATACGCCGGTTACCATATTCTGCACCAGAGCCCTGTAAAGGCCGTGCTTCGACCTTTCGGGTCCTGTACTCCCCTCGCGGGTGAGTTGCAGCTGGTTGCCTTCCTGCTCAATTTTGATGAGCGGATCAATATGCTGGGTGAGTTCCCCCAGGGGCCCTTTTACCTTTACCAGGTTATCGCCGGTGATGGTCACCTGAACGGTCGCCGGAACAACGATGGGGTTTTTTCCTATACGTGACATTGCTTTACCTCCAAAAAATTAACTGATGTAACAAAGAACTTCGCCGCCGATATTCAGGGTACGTGCTTCCTTATCGGTCATAAGCCCCTGTGATGTAGAAACGATGGCTACACCCAATCCATTGAGAACCCTGGGCATCTCATCAGCACGCACATAATGCCTGAGACCGGGACGGCTGATGCGTTCCATTTTCTGGATGGCAGCCATTTTGTTCTTTGGATGGTATTTGAGGGCGATCTTAATGACACCCTGCTTATCGTCTTCCACAAACTTGTAATTGAGGATATACCCTTTGTCGAAAAGGATGCGGGTAATTTCTCTTTTAATGTTGGAACCAGGTATTTCTACAATGCGGTGATTGGCATTCACTGCATTCCGAATACGGGTTAAATAGTCTGCAATAGGATCAGTAATCATATCTTTTTCAATATATTAACACATTCTTACTTATTACCAGCTCGCTTTTTTCACTCCGGGGATGAGCCCTTTGAGTGCCATTTCCCTGAAGTTAATCCTGGAAATCCCGAACTGACGCATAAAACCCTTTGGCCGCCCGGTAAGGGAACACCTGTTGTGCAGGCGCACCGCAGAGGAGTTCTTGGGAAGTTTCTGAAGTGCTTCCAGATCGCCTGCTTCTTTGAGGGCAGCGCGTTTGGCGGCATACTTTGCCACGAGGCGTTCCCGTTTTCTTTCTCTTGCTTTGATTGATTCCTTAGCCATATCCGTTGTTGATTAATTTTTCTTGAAAGGGATTCCGAATGCCTTGAGCAATGCGTAAGCCTCCTTGTCGTTGGCTGCGGTGGTAACGATTGTAATATCCATACCGGTGATTTTGTTCACCTTATCGATATTGATTTCGGGGAAGATGATCTGCTCTGAGATTCCCATTGAGAAGTTTCCCCTGCCATCAAAACCCTTGTCGGAGATACCGCGGAAGTCGCGGATACGGGGAATAGAAACCGAGATGAGCCTGTCAAGGAACTCATACATGGTATTAC